>JBOGDX010000121.1:0-7831 GCA_050743225.1 Actinomycetes bacterium
GGCCACCCATCACCCAGTAGTGGAGACGCTCGCCCCCGACGCCGAGGCCGTGCTCCGGCCCGTCCTGCGGCCCCACGATGTAGCCGTCGACCGAGGTCGTGATGGCCGCGATGACCTTGCCCATGGTTCCTCCTGCGTTCGGGATACGGCGGATCAGACCGTCGCGCACGCCCAGAATCATCGGTGGGTAGGACTCGGGTCTGACACCGGTCCGACCCGGGTGGGACGCGCCTGCGCCCCACCCGGGCAGCGTCTACGCCCCTGTGACCGACGACGTCGAGGTGGATCCGACCCGGTAAAGGAGCGGCGAGATGCAGCCAGCGCTTAGGAATGGTTACGCCGCAAGACAGTTGCGCGACTTCCGTTGCGGTTGATCGCGAACGGGATTCAGGGTCCATCTTCCATCGGTGGGCTGGACGACGCACTCATTTGCCGCTGGTCAGCGCTTCAAGCCCACGACATCCCAGTCCCAAGAGTGGTGCCGGTACGTCGTACGGAGACCCTCCGCTTCGGCGGCAGCGATCATCGCGTCTGGTGGATGCACGTAGGCGCGAAACGCATTGCGCCTGATCCTGCGGAGGCAGTTCTCCCCCCAGAACATGGCCCTGACCGTGGGGTTGTCCGGCGGATGGCTGTAGACAAACAGCCGCCTGGCATGCCGTGCTGCCGCCGACAGCAGGCTCTGGTAGTCGGCGTAGCAGCACACAACGCGGTGCAGGACCACCACGCCGGCCGGCTCCACCCCGTCCGGTAACCGAGCGATGTCGAGGAATCGCCGATCGACCCGGCGGGCCATCCCGGACCGCTCCAGCAGACGCGCCGCCTCCGCCTCGTACTGGGTCGAGATCTCCAGGTTCGTCACCTTTGCAGCACCTCGGCGCAACAGTTCGAGCTGGATATCGCCGACCCCTCCTCCGATCTCCAGGACGGACGCACCCTTCACTCCGTGGCTGGTGACGAACTCGACGATCTGAACCGCCGCCGGGCTGAGACCGTGCTTGCTGTACCGCTTCGCCACGCGACGCGCGAAGCGATCCGAGAACGTCGAGTTGTAGTCCTTCGGATCGCAGCAGGAAGGCACCCCGCCAGTATCCAAGCGCATCAGACCCACGTGATCGTGCCAGCGCTGCGGTGCCGCGTCTCGTGGCTCGACAACAGCAGGACCTCACAGACTCGGTTCGATTCGGGCGGCACCAGACCTTGTCCGCGCGAGGGCCAATGGTGTTATCTCTAGAAGCAGTCTCGGGACCAGCCGCGACCTGTGAGGAAGCTGATGGCGGGAATCGACAGCAAGAGCTTCGACCAGCCCGACGAAACACGCACTCCGGACAAGACACGGGTGGAGGTCGTGCGCCTCGGAGACACGGAAGTAGGTCGGTTCACGTTCGCACCGGGGTGGCGCTGGTCCGAGTGCATCAAGCCAGTTGTCGGCACCGAGTCCTGCCAGACCGACCATGTCGGCTATGTGGCCTCGGGCCGTCTGGGCGTCCTGCACGAGGATGGCTCGCAGGTCACGCTATCGCCCGGTGACGCCTACCGCATAGCGCCGGGGCACGACGCCTGGGTAGAGGGCGATGAGGAGTTCGTGGGCTTCGAGTTCAAGGGCGCCGCGACCTACGCCAAGCCTTGACGTCACACCGAGTCGGGCTCCTCGACTGGACGCTGCCACGACACCACATCGCCGACGTGGCGCCCTGGCCCGCCTCAGCAGGAGTCGCGACGAGGTTGGTCGCTGCGCTCAGCGCGGACAGCATCTAGGCCGTCGACAAGTTCTCCCGGGCGCCGCGGCCCACTGGAGCGCGTCGACTGCCTGCTCTCAGCGTAGCTGCGCAGGCCAGGGATACCGCCCATTCCGCGGGGCCGTTACCCGAGTACCCGGGCCAATTGGTGACCGACACACCACACTGGGCCGGTGACGACGGTCCGCGTACTCGAGCAGGCGCGGGCGTCCTTCGCCCGGCGCTCTTGGGCCGACGCGTACGGGCAGTTCGCGACGGCGGATGCCGGGCCGCCGCTCGATCTGGACGATCTCGAGAGGCTTGCTCTCGCCGCGTACCTGGTCGGCCTTGACGAGGAATCCACGCTGGCGTGGACGCGCGCTCACCACGACGCCGTCCGGCGCAACGATCCGCAGCGCGCCGCCCGGAACGCTGTTCTGATCGGGGCGGGTCTGATGTTCCGAGGCGAGTCCGCGCCCGCGATGGGATGGTTCGCACGCGGTGAACGCGTCCTCGAAGGCTGCGGTGACTGTGCGGAACATGTGTGGCTGCTGACCTGGAACGCCTTCGCGCAGATGTGGGGCGGAGACCCCGAGGGGGCGCAGCCCGTGTTCGCAGCGAACGTCACAGTCGGTCAGCGTTTCGAAGACTCCGACCTGCTGACGATGTCGCGCCTCGGCCAGGGCATGTGTCTGCTCATGCGGGGGCAAGGTCCCGCCGGCATGGCCCTGCTGGACGAGGTGATGGTCGGGGTCACGTCTGGCGAGGTGTCGCCGATGTACGCCGGCATCGCCTACTGCACGGTGATCGCCGGCTGTTCGGAGGTCTTCGATCTGCGGCGGGCCAGAGAATGGACGGCCAGACTCACCCGCTGGTGCGACGACCAGCCCGACCTTGTCCCCTATCGGGGAAACTGCCTGGTCCATCGATGCGAGCTCATGCAGCTGGAAGGCGCATGGGCCGACGCGATGGCGGCCGCCCGGCAAGCGTGCGATCACCTATCAGGCCCGGTCACCTGGGACACCCTGGGTTCGGCCTACTACCAGCTCGGCGAACTTCAGCGGTTGCGGGGCGAGTTCGCCGAGGCCGAAGAGAGTTACCGCAAGGCCAGTGAGTCTGGCCGCCGACCCGAACCGGGCCTGGCGCTGCTCCGACTGGCACAGGGACGGGTCGACGTCGCGACCGGCGTCCTGCGCCGCGCGCTAAACGAGATCCAGGAGCCGCCCGCACGGTCTCGTCTCCTTCCCGCCTTCGTCGAGACCATGATCGCGGCAGGGGATGTGGCATCGGCCCGCGCGGGTGCCGACGAACTCGCCCAGATCGCGGCCTTCCTGGACGCGCCCTACCTGCGCGCGGTGGCCGCCTCGGCGGCGGGAGCGGTGCTGCTCGCGGAGGGCGACGCGCGATCGGCCCTGCGGACGCTCCGCGTCGCCGGATCGGCGTGGCGCGAACTGGACGCCCCGTATGAGACCGCGCGCGTCCAGGTCCTGATCGGTCTCGCGTGCAGTGCGCTGGGCGATCCGGAGACGTCAGCGTTGGAGCTCGACGGCGCGCGGAAAACTTTCGCGCAGCTGGGGGCCAAGCCGGACATCGAGCGGCTCGACGTCCTCATGAGACGGCCGTACGGTCAGGCCCGCGGTGGCCTGACCGAGCGCGAGGCGCAGGTGCTGCGCCTGCTGGCATCGGGCAAGACCAACCGCGTGATCGCGAGGGACCTTGGCCTGTCCGAGAAGACCGTCGCCCGCCACGTCCACAACACCTTCACCAAGATCGGAGTGCCGTCCCGTGCGGCAGCTACCGCGTATGCGTACGAGAACGGGCTGATCTAGGCCCACGTACATAGAAGTGACCATGCCTATAGGCAACGTCCTGCATCGTTCAACCGAAGCCATCCCGTCCCTGCCTGCCTAGTGTTCTCCTCCTCTGCGACGTCGCAGGACAGGAGCCGGAAATGACAGACCTCCAGCAGGAGACGCCGCAGCACGGCGAGCACACCGCACCCGTCGAGGCGTGGGATGCGATCGCGGCCCTGTACGACGAGCACGTCGCACCGGGCGAGGCCGAGCTGGCAACGGCGGGACTGCGGTTGGCGGGGCTGCAGGCGGGCGACACGTTCCTCGACGTCGCCGCGGGGACCGGCGGCCTGAGCCTTCCGGCTGCACGGCTCGGGGCGAAGGTGCTGGCGACCGACTGGTCCCCGACGATGATCGAGCACTTCAACGCACGCGTGGCTGCCGAAGGGCTTGACGCAGAGGGTCGTGTGATGGACTGCCACACGCTCGACATCCCCGACGACAGCTACGACGTCGCCGGCTCGCAGTTCGGCGTCATGCTCGTGCCTGATCAGGCGCAAGCGCTGCGTGAGATGGTGCGCGTGACGAAGCCGGGCGGACGCGTGTTGCTCGTCGCCTACGGGGATCCCGGCGAGTTCGAGGCGCTGCACTTCTTCATCAGCGCGGTGCAGGCGGTGGTCCCCGAGTTCGAGGGACCGGCGCCGGACGAGCCGATGCTCGAGTTCCAGGTCGCCGACCCGGACATCTTGCGGCAGCGACTGATCGACGCGGGCCTGACGGACGTCACCGTCAACACGACCAACCAGGAGCGCGTCACCGTGCAGACCGGTCAGCAGCTGTGGGACTGGACCATCGGCAGCAACCCGATCCCCGGCATGCTCATCGCCGATCTCATCGACGAGCAACGCCAAGACATCATCCGGGTCCTCGACGGCATGATCCGCGAGCGCTCGGGCGGCAACGGCCCGGCCGTGCTGACGGCGCCGCTGAACATCGCGGTTGGTACGAAGTAGGCCGCAAGCTCGACGAGGCTAGGTGGCGGCTGGGCATCCTGCCCGCGACGTCTGGGTTACCAATCCCCCCATTCGAGATGATCACTTCAGCATCCTGATTGGCGCCCTCACCAGGTCACCCTGACGCCCAACAGCGGGCGGCCCCCAGCGGGACACCAGCGTCCTAGCGGCGCGCGGCGGCGGTTTGGTTGGCCTGATGCACGGCTTCGGCTATCTCGGCTCGGTCGCGGACGGCGACCCCATCTCGGCGGACTGCTTCCGCGGCGTTCGCACGTCCTCCGTACTGCACGAGCACGGTTCGGCGCAGCCGCTCTAGCCAGGCCGGCTGTAGTTCGCTCATTCAGTTGCTCCGGCCGTCACGGGCGCGTTGGGGATCATCAGATAGTGCCGACCTGGTCCGTAGGCGCCAGGCGTTGGCGTTGCGGATGCCGCAGGTGCATCCCCCGCCGCCACCGCTACGGTTGGCGGCGGCGGGCGGGAGGGGTCTTTGCCTCACTGGCGGGTGCGGCGATGTGACCGCCCAGGCTTGCTGTTATCAGGGGTTAGTCTCGCCCTGTTTGCCTGCTGTCAGCACGGCCTGCCCTTGTCCGGCGCGGACCTGGATCCGCTTCGCGTGCACTTCCTCGGCCTTGGGTACCAGGATGTGCAGCATGCCGTCCTGGGCCGAGGCTTCGATCGCCTCCGCCACAACATGGCTGGGGAGAGTGATCGAGCGACGGAAGGCGCCGTAGCGGCGCTCGACCCGATGCATCTTCTCCTCGGATGAGTCGTGCGGGAAGCGTCGCTCGCCCTGGATCGTGAGTAGGCCGTCCTCGAAGGTGATGTCGATGTCGTCGAGTCCGACCCCGGGGAGCTCGACCGCCACGAGGTAGGCGTCCTTGCGCTCGGAGATGTCGACCGGCGGCGGCCATGCCTGCGTGCTCGCGGCGGCGTCGTACTGCTGGCCGAGTTGAGCCAGCCGCTGGACGCGCATCCTGTTCATCCGCAGCAGCTCGTCCTGCGCGTCGCGTAGGTCTTCGAACGGGTCCCAGCCCGGCATGAGTGTCATGTGGTCTCTCCCTTACCTGCCCAGCCGGGCCGGCGGCCCGACAACCCCGGAACAAACGCAACTCGGGTGAATGGCATTCGCTACTGGAGTACGCTGTTCACAGTAGCGTGAACGTCGTTCACGGTCAAAGCGGGTCTCCGGAGGGAACGTGGCGAAACGAGCAGAGGCAGCCACTATTGGCCCGGACTCACCCTCGCTGTGGTTCAGCCCGCAGGTCGGCGGTGCCGAGAATCGTCGCCAGGCCCTGACCCGCGAGCGCGTCGTCGCCGAGGCGCTCACCGTCCTCGGCGCGGACGGCGTGGACGCCCTGAGCATGCGCGCCCTGGCCACGCGTCTCGGAGTTGTCCCCGCGGCGCTGTACCGGCACGTGCGAAGCAAGAGACAGCTCGAAGATCTCGTTCTGGACGGGGTGCTTGCTGCGGTCGATTGCGAGCTTGATCCCTCACTCGCCTGGACCGAGCAGGTCAGTGTGCTCGCGCACCGGCTGCGGATGGTCCTCGAGGACCATCCCGGCATCGCCGGGCTGCTCAAGGTCCGAGACCCCCTCGGGCCTCACTCCCTTGCCCTGGCCGAGGCCTTCCTCGCACCACTGCAGGCGGCCGGGCTACACGAACGGGAGACCGGCCTGGCCTACTTCCTGGTCTACGACTACATCCTCGGTTTCGCGCTCAGCAGCCGCACCTCGGTCAACGAACAGCGCGTCCGAGATGGCGCGACCAGACGCGAGCTGCACGCCTTCTTCCGATCGTTGCCGGCCGACCGCTTCCCCGCGCTGGTGGCCCTCGGCGAGCACGTGTGGGTCGATAACCGCGACGATCGGTTCGCGGCCGGCCTGGACACCCTCGTCGACGGACTCGAGGCGACGCGACGATCTCGTCGGCGCGGCAGCCGTCAGCCAAGGCAATGACCCGCAACAGCGGGCGGCCCCCAGCGGGACACCAGCGGTCCTGGCAGGCAACGGTTGGTGAGATGGAAAGGTAATCACTCCCTGGACGGGCGGCTGGTTGCCGCGCTCGGTAGTGTCGCCACCGAACCGCCTTTGATCGTCGCAGATTGCGCCACCGAGAACCTCGCGTCACGCGGGCTTCTCCAGCGACTCGCTATGCGATCCGGCACCACGCAAGATCCCCCCGATGGTCGCACTGTCCAGCTGGGATGTTCCGCAGAATCGACCCGCATCTGATCAGCCTGACCGGCACCCCCACGGCGAGCGGGTCGAACTGCTCGCCGTGCCCTTGACACCCAGCCGGCACCGTTGCCCGCGAGATGGGTTTGCCGCCACTCGGCTGCCGCGGGTGAGAAAGGCTCGGTCGTGGTGCCGCATCGGCTGGATATGGGCGTATGGTGAGACTTGTTCACGCTTGGCCGCAGGCCCTTGCCGCCTCGGCCGACCCGAGAGTCGACTCAAGATACGAATCGCCCGACCAAGCGTGAACTTTAGGCGAGTTCACCCGTGTGGCGCGGTCGCGACCGAACGCTGTGGGCCATCGTCTGCCTCGTGAAAGGCGGGGCCGCACGCTGGCTGCTCCAGAGTGATATCCGTACACCACTCTGCCGGACATCACTTCCACGTTCGCCCTTGTCCACGGTGGTGGTGGCAGCGGCTGGGACTGGCATCTGGTCGCGGCTGAACTTCGCCGCCGTGGGCACGGCGCAGTGGTCATCGATCTCCCCATCGAAGACCGCCTGGCTGGCTGGGGAGAGTATGCCGACACCGTGGTCCACGCATTGGGTAACCGCCGCGACGTTGTGGTCGTGGGGCATTCGCTAGGCGGCTTCACGGCACCGCTCGTGTGCGCGCGGACCCCGGCCGACCTCCTGGTCCTCGTCGCGGCGATGATCCCGTCGCCTGGAGAACTCTTCTCGGACTGGTGGACCAACACCGGCTATGAAGACAGCGGGCTCGACGACGTCTTCTACCACGACGTCCCGCCCGCACTGGCAGCCGAGGCGAGGCGGCGCGAACGAGACGAGGCTGCGAAGGCGTTGCAGCAGCCCTGGCCGCTCCAGCGCTGGCCGGATACTCCGACGCGATGCCTGCTATGCCGCGACGACCGCATGTTCCCCGCGGAGTGGGCACGCCGCCATGCTCGGGAGCGCCTGGGCATCGAACCCGACGAGATCGACGGGGGCCATTACATAACCCTCGCCCGCCCGCGCCAGCTCGCCGACCGGCTCGTGGCGTACGCTGCCGAACTCCAGTGATCCGATCCGGACGTTCACACGTGCCGTTGATGGTGCGCGCTCCTACCGAGAGTC
>JBOGDX010000122.1:0-7824 GCA_050743225.1 Actinomycetes bacterium
GGAGAAGAAGATCAAGGAGAAGCTCGGCATCGGCCCGCGGGTGGATGCCCCGGCGGAGGCCGCGGCTCCCGTCGTGGACCCGAGCGACATCTAGCCGGTGCCGGCCGCACGACGCGCGAGGCGGCCCGGGGGCGGTCCCGACGGTCCGACCCCCGGCAGCCCCGCCGACGCCGACCCGGACGCCGACCCGGAGTCGGTCGCCCGCCGGATCGTGCTGCGCAAGCTGACGGCCGCCCCACGGACAAGGGCGCAGCTCGAGGCTGACCTCGCCGCCCGTGCGGTGCCCGACGAGGTGACCCGGCGGGTGCTCGACCGGTTCACCGAGGTGGGGCTGGTCGACGACACCGCCTTCGCCGAGGCGTGGGTCCGATCGCGGCATGCCACGCGGGGGCTGTCCCGGCGGGCGCTGGGCCAGGAGCTGCGGCAGAAGGGTGTCGAGGACGAGATCGCGCGCGCGGCGGTCGAGGAGATCGGTCCCGACGACGAGGCGGCCGCCGCGGCAGCCCTGGTGGCCAAGCGGCTGTCGGCCACCCGTGGCCTGGACTCGCAGGTCCGGGTGCGCCGGCTGGCGGCGATGCTCGGCCGCAAGGGCTACCCGGGCGGGCTCGCCCTGCGCGTGGCGCGGGACGCGGTGGCGGCGGACCACCCGCTTCCTTGACCCTTCTGTGACCTGGTCGTAGCCTCGCCAGCAACGACAGGACGACCCGCTGGCACGCGGGCCGCGATAGCACCGAACGAGACGAATCTGACTCCGGCTCCCGCCGGTTGTGTGGGCTCACCGCACGGTCCAAGGACCGTGACGGGGACGGCGATCCTCGCGCGAGGACCTCGCCTCCTTCGGCATCCCGCCGTCGGCGGGATCGCCCCGCCGTGCCGTCGGACGAGGAGGCGGCATGGACAGCCCAGTCATCGTGGGCGTTGTCCTTGGCGTCGTCGCGCTGCTCGTGGCCGCCGGCGTCGCCGGGGTCGCCTGGCTGTTGCGGAACCAGCGTCCGCAGGCCCCCACGATCGCGACCGAGGACGCCGGGGGGCACGCGGAGGAGATCCGGCAGGCGAGCGAGGTCCGCCGGCAGGCCGAAGAGGCGCGGCGGCGGGCAGAGGAGGCGCGCCGACAGGCCGAGGGGGAGGTCAGGGCCCAGCGCGAAGACATCCGTGAGCAGCGCGCCGACCTCGAGCGCCGCGAGCATCGCGTCACCGAACGCGAGGAGCGGCTGGACGCCGAGTTCCGCCACGTGGAGGAACGCGCGCATGAGGTGGCGGCGCAGGAGGCCGAGGTCACGGCCCGCCGCGAGGAGCTTGCCGACCTGGAGGCGCACCGGCGCACCGTGCTCGAGCGGACCGCCGGGCTGACAGCGGAGCAGGCGCGGGACGAGCTGGTCGCGGCCGTCGAGACCCAGGCCAAGCGGGACGCCGCCCTGATCGTTCGCGACATCGAGCGGGAGGCGCAGGAGGAAGGCGAGGCACGGGCCCGGCGCATCATCACGACGGCCATCCAGCGGCTCGCGACCGAGCAGACGACGGAGTCGGTCGTCTCGGTGCTGCACCTGCCCGGCGACGAGATGAAGGGCCGCATCATCGGCCGGGAGGGTCGCAACATCCGCACGTTCGAGTCGGTGACCGGGGTCAACCTGATCATCGACGACACACCGGAGGCGGTACTCCTCTCCTGCTTCGACCCGGTCCGCCGCGAGGTGGGCCGCATCGCGCTCGAGGCGCTGGTGCTCGACGGCCGGATCCACCCGCAGCGCATCGAGGACGCGTACGAGAAGGCCCGGACCGAGGTCGAGGCCCTGTGCCAGCGCGCGGGTGAGGACGCCCTGGTGGACGTCGGCATCACCGACATGCACCCCGAGCTCGTCACGCTGCTGGGCCGGCTGCGGTACCGCACGTCGTACGGCCAGAACGTCCTCAAGCATCTCCTCGAGTCGGCCCACATCGCGGCGATGATGGCCAGCGAGCTCGGCCTGGACGCGACGCTGATGAAGCGGTGCGCCCTGCTGCACGACGTCGGCAAGGCGCTGACCCACGAGATCGAGGGCTCCCACGCCCTGATCGGGGCCGATGTGGCGCGCCGCTGCGGGGAGCACCCCGACGTCGTCCACGCCATCGAGGCCCACCACAACGAGGTGGAGCCGCACACGCTGGAGGCTGTCCTGACGCAGGCCGCCGACGCGATCAGCGGTGGGCGACCGGGCGCGCGACGCGAGTCCTTGGAGGCGTACGTCGCCAGGCTGGAGCGTCTTGAGGAGATCGCCACCGGCCACGAGGGCGTCGAGAAGGTGTTCGCGATGCAGGCCGGGCGCGAGGTGCGGGTGATGGTGCTGCCCGACTCCGTCGACGACATCCAGGCCCAGGTGATCGCGCGGGAGATCGCCAAGCAGGTGGAGAGCGAGCTGACCTATCCCGGCCAGATCCGGGTGACGGTGGTGCGCGAGTCCCGCGCCACGGAGATCGCCCGCTGATCCTTCCCGGCTAGGGTCGACGGGTGCCCAGCCCGTGGAGCAGGATCGCCGGCTCGCTCGCGCGGATCGCGGTTCGCGAGGGACCCCGGCTGCTTCAGGAGGTCCAGCGTCGGCGTTCGGCACGGCAGCTGCCGACGTCGGCGAGGCGGCCGGGTCCGGCCGGCGCACGCCCCCGCACCGGCCCGCCGCCCGCCTCCGCGCAGCGGCTGCTGGTCTACGCGCCGAACCTCGACGGCCGGGCCGACCCGGGCGAGATCGTTTGGACCTGGGTCGCCTACGAGGAGGACGCCTCCCGTGGCAAGGACCGGCCGGTGCTGGTCGTCGGCCGGGACCGATGGATGCTCCTCGGCCTCATGCTGTCCAGCCAGTCCGACCACGAGGGGGAGCCCGGCTGGCACGGTCTCGGGACGGGCTCCTGGGACCCCGAGCGGCGGCCGAGCTGGGTGCGGCTGGACCGCGTCCTGGAGGTGGCGGAGGACGAGATCCGTCGTGAGGGCGCTGTGCTCGACCGGCGACGCTTCGACCGGGTGGCCGCGATGTTGCGGGCCGACCACGGCTGGCGCTAGCGGAGCCGGACCAGGACGTACGTCAGACGGCGCCGCCCTCCTGCACGACCTGGGTGGGAGCCACGCCCCCGGCCGCCTTGGTCGTCCCGCGGCGCTCGAGGTAGACGGCGACCCTTGACAGCGTGAAGTTCACGCCGATGTAGAGCGCGGCGGTGACGATGAAGAGCGAGAAGATGTACTGACTGCCGAAGAAGTCGCGCAGCTCGCGGTTCACCCGCAGAAGCTCGACGTAGCCCACGATGTAGCCCAGCGACGTGTCCTTGAGCAGGACCACCAGCTGGCTGACCAGCGACGGCAGCATCCGTCGGACCGCCTGCGGGAGCAGGATCATCCGCAGTGCCTGGCCGGGTGTCAGCCCGACCGCGAGCGCCGCCTCGCGTTGCCCGCCGGGCAGCGATACGAGCCCAGCGCGCAGGATCTCGGCGATCACGGCGGTGTTGTAGAGCACCAGGCCCAGGACCACCGCGTTGAAGATCGAGAAGTCGAGAGCCAGCGCCGCGAAGAACATCAGCAGTACGACGGGCAGGCCACGGAACAGCTCGATGCCGACTGCGGCCGGGACGCGAACCCAGCGGCTCTCAGACATCCGTGCCACCGCCAACAGCCCCCCGGCGGTCAGGGCGATCACTGCCGCGAGAGCCGCTGCCCGCAAAGTGGCGCCGAGCCCTCTCCGGATCAGCGCCTCCCAGGTCACGGTGTCCTCGGTGAAGATGTCCCAGCGCTCGGCGTCGAAGATGCCGCGCTGCGCGAGCCTCACGCCCGCCAGAGCGATCACTGCCAGCAGCACCACGCCTGCCACGACCGACCAGACGAGTGTTCGCTTGCGCGCCCGCGGGCCGGGTGTGTCGAACAGGACGAGGCTCATCGCGCGAACGCCACCCTGCGCTCCAGGCGACCGGCGAGAATGCCGGCCGGGATGGTGATGGCCAGGTAGCAGACGGCGATCCCGAGCAGCACGGTAATGACGTCGGCCGGGTTGCGATTGGCGAGACGCACACCGACCGCCATCAGCTCGGTGACGAAGAAGCCGACGGCCACCGAAGTGTTCTTCGTCAGCGCGATGAAGATGTTGATGAGCGGCGGGACAACGCTACGCAGCGCTTGGGGTAGCACGACCTGGCTCATGGTCTGGGTGAACGTCAGCCCGATCGCCCTCGCGGCCTCGGCCTGCCCCACGCCGACGCTGTTGACGCCGGAGCGCACCGCCTCGCAGACGAACGCCGCGGTGTAGAGCGAGAGCGCGACGAGGGCGGACACGTCGAAGGGGAGCTTGATGTCGATCTGCGGCGCGACGAAGACGAAGAAGAAGAAGACCAGGGTGAGCGGGGTGTTGCGCAGCAGCTCGACGTAGACGGTTCCGAGGCCGCGCAGGGTCGGCACCGGCGAGACCCGGCAGGCGCCGAGGAAGGTCCCGAGAACCAGGGCGGCGACTGCCGAGATGAGCGTCAGTCGCAGGGTCGTCAGGAATCCGTCGCGAATCAGGGGCAGGTTGTCCAGCAGGGCGTCCACCAGGTCACCTCCTCGTCACGCCGCCGCGACCCCGTTGCCGGGTGAGTCACGTTCCTCGGAGCGCGACTCACCCGGCGACCAGGAAACCGTCAGTAGCGGTCGACCGCCGGAGGCTCGGGCGTCTCCAGGACGACGCCCGCGGTCTTCTCCCACGCCTCGGCCCACGACCCGTCCTCGTAGGACTCCTCGAGCGTGTCGTTGATGAACGTGCGGAACGCCTTGTCGCCCTTCTTCAGGCCGATGCCGTAGGGCTCCTCGGTGAACGGCTCACCGGCGAGCTTGAACTCGCCCTCGTTCTGCTCGACGAACCCGGCGAGGATCACGTTGTCGGTGGTGATCGCATCGACCTGGTCGTTGCGCAGCGGCTCGAGGCAGTTGCTGTAGGCGTCCGTGAGCTCGAGCTTCACGTCCGGGTAGTTCGCCTCCATGTTCGCCGCCGGTGTGGAGCCCTCGACGCTGCACACCGTCTTGCCGGCGAGGTCGTCCGGGCCGTTGATGTCGGTGTTGGCTTCCTTCACCAGGATGGTCTGACCGGCGACGAAGTACGGCCCGGCGAAGTCGACGACCGCCTTGCGCTCGTCGTTGATGGTGTAGGTCGCGACGACGATGTCGACCTTCCCGTCCTGGATGAACGGCTCGCGGTTGGCCGAGACCGACTCCACCCACTTGATCTTGTCCGGTTCGATGCCGAGCTTCGCGGCGATGATCTTGCCGATCTCGACGTCGAAGCCCTCGGGCTCGCCGGTCGGCCCGCGCAGGCCGAACAGCGGCTGGTCGAACTTGGTCCCGATGGTGATCTTGCCCTTGTCGGCGAGCTTGGCCATGGTCGTGCCGGCCTTGAACTCGGCGTCGCTCTCGACCTCGGTTCCTGCCTCGTCGTCGCCGCCGCAGGCGGCGAGTGCGAGGGTGAGCGCGGCCGCGGTGGCGAGAGCGCCTACGCGTCGTACGGACATGGTGTGCCCTTCCCGTTGTGTCAGTGGCTGAGGATCTTTGACAGGAAATCCTTGCCGCGTTCGCTCTGCGGCGAGCTGAAGAACGTCTCCGGGTCACCCTGCTCCACGATCCGGCCGTCGTCCATGAACACGACCCGGTTCGCGGCTCGGCGGGCGAAGCCCATCTCGTGGGTGACGACCACCATCGTCATGCCCTCGCGCGCCAGCTGGGTCATCACTTCCAGGACCTCGTTGATCATCTCCGGGTCGAGCGCGGACGTCGGCTCGTCGAAGAGGATCACCTTCGGGTCCATCGCCAGCGCCCGGGCGATGGCGACGCGCTGCTGCTGCCCGCCGGACAGCTGCGCGGGCATCTTCTCGGCCTGGTTGCCGATGCCGACCCGGTCCAGCAGCTCGCGGCCGCGCTCATCCGCGGCGGACTTGTTCATGCCGCGGACCTTGAGCGGCCCGAGCGTGACGTTCTGCAGGACGGTCTTGTGCGCGAACAGGTTGAACGCCTGGAAGACCATCCCCACCTCGGAGCGCAGGCGAGCGAGCTCCTTGCCCTCCGCGGGCAGCGGCTGTCCGTCCAGCGTGATGGTGCCGGAGTCGATGGGCTCGAGACGGTTGATGGCGCGGCACAGCGTCGACTTCCCGGACCCCGACGGGCCCAGGATGACCACGACCTCCCCGCGATGGATCGTGAGGTCGATGTCCCTGAGGACGTGCAGGTCGCCGAAGTGCTTGTTGACGTTCTCCAGGACGACCAGCGGCTCCCCGACGCGACCGGATCCCGCGCCCCGAGGGGGGCCGGACTCCACTCCGGTGCTCATGGACCGGCAACCTAGCGGGACGGGCCGGGCGAAAGCCACAGCGGGGCGCCATCACCACCCAGAACGTTACGTACGCTGGAGCATGTCATGCGCAGCTACCAGGTGCGCACCTACGGGTGCCAGATGAACGTCCACGACTCCGAGCGGCTCTCCGGTCTGCTCGAGGACGCCGGCTACGTCCGGGCGAGCGACGGCGAGCAGGCCGACGTCGTCGTGTTCAACACCTGTGCTGTGCGAGAGAACGCGGACAACCGCCTCTACGGCAACCTCGGTCACCTGGCGCCGGTGAAGAAGCAGCACCCCGGCATGCAGATCGCGGTCGGAGGGTGTCTCGCGCAGAAGGACCGGGGCGAGATCACCCGGCGGGCGCCGTGGGTCGACGTGGTCTTCGGCACGCACAACATCGGCTCGCTGCCCGCCCTTCTCGAGCGGGCGAGGCACAACGACGAGGCGCAGGTGGAGATCCTCGAGTCGCTCGAGGTGTTTCCCTCGACGCTGCCGACCCGGCGGGAGTCGCCCTACGCCGCGTGGGTGTCGATCAGCGTCGGGTGCAACAACACGTGCACCTTCTGCATCGTCCCCTCGCTGCGCGGCACCGAGAAGGACCGACGCCCCGGCGACGTGCTGGCCGAGGTCGAGGCGCTGGTCGGCGAGGGCGTGCTCGAGGTCACCCTCCTCGGGCAGAACGTCAACTCCTACGGCGTGGGCTTCGGCGACCGGCTGGCCTTCGGCAAGCTACTGCGGGCCTGCGGCGAGATCGAGGGGCTCGAGCGGGTGCGCTTCACCTCGCCGCACCCCAAGGACTTCACCGACGACGTGATCGCCGCCATGGCCGAGACGCCGAACGTGATGCCCTCGCTGCACATGCCGCTGCAGTCGGGGTCCGACTCGGTCCTGCGGGCGATGCGGCGGTCCTACCGCCGCGACCGCTACCTCGGCATCATCGATCGGGTGCGTGCCGCGATGCCCGATGCCGCGATCACGACGGACGTGATCGTCGGCTTCCCGGGCGAGACGGACGAGGACTTCGAGCAGACGCTGGACGTCGTACGTCGGGCCCGGTTCTCCAGCGCGTTCACCTTCCAGTACTCCCGACGCCCCGGCACCCCGGCAGCTGACCTGGACCGGCAGGTGCCCAAGGCCGTTGTGCAGGAGCGCTACGAACGGCTGGTGGCGTTGCAGGACGACGTGTCGTGGGCGGAGAACAAGCGCCAGGTCGGCAGGGTCCTCGAGGTGCTCGTAGCGGTGGGCGAGGGGCGCAAGGACGGTGCGACGCACCGGCGCTCCGGTCGGGCCCCCGACAACCGGCTGGTGCACTTCACCGTGCCCGACGCTGCGCAGGTCCCGCGACCAGGTGACGTGGCGACCGTCGAGGTGACGTACGCCGCGCCGCACCATCTGGTGGCCGACGGCGACTTCGGCGGGGTGCGACGCACCCGCGCCGGCGACGCCTGGGAGGCGCGGCAGGGCACCACCACGCCGACCGGCATGCCGACGGGTGTGCTGCTCGGCATGCCGACGG
>JBOGDX010000123.1:0-7790 GCA_050743225.1 Actinomycetes bacterium
GTCGTAGCGCCAGAAGTCGGGCAGCGCGGCCGCCGCCGCGGCGACACCGGCCACACAGAGCGCCCCTCCGCTGACGATCGACGCGCGCACGGAGGTGAGGTCGGCCACCAGTCCGGCCCGGGCCGACCCGCCCATCGGGCCGAGCGAGTAGGACAGCATCTCGATCCCCGCCAGACGGCCCCGCAGCTCGTCGGGGACGGTCTGGTTCCAGATCGTGCTGCGGAAGATGCCGCTGATCATGTCGGCAGCGCCTGCCGCACCGAGGAACACCAGGGCCAGCCAGATGGTCGGGGACAGCCCGACGAGCAGCATCGACCCACCCCAGCACATCGACGCCACGACGACCGCCCGGCCGTGGTGGGGGAAGCGGGTCGTCCAGCCGCTGGTGAGAGTGGCCAGCAGGGTGCCGACGCTCTCGGCGGTGTAGAGCAGCCCGAGCAGCCTGGGCTCCTCCAGCACCTTCTCGGCGAAGGCGGGGAACAGCACGATCGGCATGGCCATGAACATCGCGACCATGTCGATGACGTACGTGCCGAGCAGGTCGCGCCGGCCCACCGCGTAACGGATGCCGGTGACGATGCCCGACAGGCTCGGCGGCGTGGAGGTGTCGGTGGGCGGGTAGCGGCGCAGCGCGGAGAACAGGGCGGTCGCGGCGACCAGCCCGACCACGTCGACGCCGTACGCCCAGGTGACCCCGGCGCTCGCCACGAGCAGGCCGCCGAGGGCGGGCCCGAGCAGCGTGCCCACCTGCATGCCCAGCGACTGCACGGCGGCGGCCGCAGCGAGCTCGTCGTGCCGGACGACGCGGGGGAGCAGGGCCTCGCGGCTGGGACGCTGCAGCGACTGCGCGATGGTCAGGAAGAAGCCGACGGCGTAGATGGCCAGCACGCTGGGGCGGGCGAGCATCGCGTTGGCCAGCAGGGCACCGGTGAGCGCGACCTGGGCGACGCCGCACCAGATGAGCATGCTGCGCCGGTCGACGTGGTCGGCGAGCGCCCCGCCGTACAGGCCGAAGACGACGAGGGGGACCAGCTCGACGAGGGCCATCGCACCGACCGCGAAGTTCGACCCGGTCAGCTGGTAGATCTGGTACGGCAGCGCGACGTAGCTGACCATCGCGCCCAGGTAGAACACGGTTCCGGCGACGAAGAGCAGCCGGAAGTCGCGCGAGGTCCGCAGCGGGGTGACATCGACCCGCAGCGCTGCCAGCCGTGTGCGCATGGTCGTCACGGCGTGCTCTTGTCCTCGATCTCCCAGACGTGGTCGAGCACGTGCCAGGTCATCCGGCGCAAGGCATACCGCGCCGGCCACCCGCGATCGACCAACGGCTCGCCGTCGCGCGCAGCAGTCAGGACCGCCACGATGTCCGACCGCATCGCCGCGACCGCCGCCCGGTCACCGGCGGCCGGCTCCTTGTGCCTGACGCCGACCTTGCGGGCGTACGACTGCTCCGCGGCGACCACGTGGGCCACGACCGCGTCCCGGTCGCGGCCACCACCGCGCGGGCCCTTGCGCAGGACCTCGGGGGCGACGCGGGCCAGCCGGTCCAGCTCGGCCCAGGATGCCTGGAGCAGCGCCACCTGGCGACGGGCCTCGGCCGCCGTGAGCGGTGATCCGTCGGCGGCGGCCACCGTGCCCGGCGCGCCGAAGTCGGTCGTGCCGTCACCCGGAAGCCGCTGGACGACCTCGTAGGTCCGCGCCGGTCGGAAAGCGACGTCGGCGCGCCCGGCCACCACGGCGTACCGCCGGGCATAGGCCGTCAGCGCCTCCAGCGCGCCGGCCTCGTCCTTCGCCGCTCGGCACCAGCCCGGCCAGCGCACGGCGGAGGCGAAGACGCGCTTTGCGCCCACCTCGAGCACGACCTCGACCGGTCTCCGCGGCATGGCTGCAGAACATAGGGCAGGGTGACCTGGTGCGCCGATCAGGTTTCGCGCCGGCCGCCGGAGGTCTCGTCACGGCGGCAACGGTCGCCGCGGCAGCCGTCACGGCGGCCCTGCTCTCGCCGGGTGCCCCCGCCGTGGGTGCCGACCTGCCGCTGGCCGGACGGGTCGTAGCCGTCGACCCGGGGCACCAGCTGGGCAACAGCCGCTTCCCCGGCAAGATCAACAGGCTGGTGTGGGTCGGTCTCTGGAAGGCGTGCAACACGACCGGTACGTCCACCGACGGCGGGTTCCCGGAGGCGACGTTCGCCTGGCGGGTGTCGCGGCGCCTGGCGGCCCGGCTGGAGGCGCTCGGGGCCACCGTGCGGATGACCCGCACCACGAACAGCCGCGACGACTGGGGCCCGTGCGTCGACACCCGGGGCAGGTTCGGCGAACGGGTCGGCGCCGACGTCATGGTCTCGGTGCACGGCGACGGCGCCGCGCCGTCGACGCGCGGCTTCTTCGTCATCCGGCCGGGGCGACGCGCCGGCTACACCGACGACATCGACGGGCGGTCGACGCGCCTCGCCACGCGGGTCCGCGCCGGCCTGCTGGCTGCTGGGTTCCGGACCTCGACGGCGTACGGCGGGGACGGGCTCGACGTCCGCCGGGACCTCGGCACGCTCAACATGTCCGACGTCCCGGCGGTCATGGTGGAGCTGGGCAACATGCGCAACGCGGCCGACGCGCGCTGCATGACGAGGGCGACGTGCCGGGACCGCTACGCCCGCGGCCTCGCCGCCGGGGTCGTGGCCCATCTCGATCGGTGACCCGGGGACAAGTGGCGTGCGGTGCGTAGCCGGTCGCTGACAGGATGGGGCGACCGCGACGACGAGGGTGGGTGAGCAACCGTGGCCCAGAAGAAGGCGGCGAAGAAGGCGACCGCGAAGCCGGAGAACGACGTGCAGCGCCGGATGCGCGAGGCGCTCGAGGCGAAGCAGGCCAGGAACCGCGAGGCGCACGGCGAGGACCACCTCGGCGGCAGCAGCCTCGGGCCGTCCACCAACGACAGGCACCGCCGGGAGTTCCGCCGCAAGTCCGGCTGACCGGCCCGTGCTGCTCCGTCCCGAGGAGCCTGCCGACGTCGACGCGGTGCGGGCGCTGCACCTCGCGGCGTTCGACCGTCCCGAGCTGGAGGGCAGCCCGGCCGTAGAGGCGAGGCTGGTGGACGCGCTGCGCGACGGCGGCCACCTGCTTCCCGCCATGACCCTGGTCGCGGTCGACGACGACGCCGTCGTGGGACACGTCGCCGCCAGCCGGGCCACGGTCGACGGGGCGCCGGTGGTGGCGCTCGGCCCGATCGGAGTGCTGCCCGCCGGACAGCGCCGCGGCACCGGCAGCTCCCTGGTGACCGCGCTGCTGACCGTGGCCGACCGGGCGGGCGAGCCGGCCGTGGTCCTGCTCGGGGACCCGGCGTTCTACGGCCGCTTCGGGTTCGAGGACTCGCGCGTGCACGGCGTCCTGGCACCCGACCCGTCCTGGGGCGTGCACTTCCAGCTGCGTCCGCTCACGGCCTGGCGGCGCCGCCCGCTGCACGGGACCGCCCACTACGCACCGCCCTTCGACGACCTCTGATTCATCTGATTCATCGCCCGGACGCGGCGGACAGATCGTCCTCGCGGGTGCACCATGCGGAGTAAGACCCCTCGGGGCACCGGGACGGCCATGGAGAACGCGAAGACGTTCGAGGACCTGCAGTCGGGGCTGGGTCCGGCGCTCGCCGCGAACACGCCGGGCTCGTCGGTCGAGCACGTGCTGGTGGCGCTGCCGTCGTACAGCGTCGGAGAGTCCCTGCTCGCCCACTACGCGCCGCGGATCCCGGCGCTCGAGCATCGCTACCTCGTGGTGTACGGCATGCTCGCCCGGATCCCCTCCTGCCACATGGTGTTCGTCGGGTCGCAGGACCCCGGCCCGGACGTCCTCGACTACTACCTGTCGTTGCTCCCGCCGGAGCAGCGTTCCGACGTGCGGCGCCGATTCCACGTCGTGATCGCGCCGGACGTCACCGCCCGCTCTGTCGCCGAGAAGCTGCTCGAACGACCGGACCTGGTGGACGCGATCCGCGCCGTCGCCGACGGCCGGCCGGCCTTCATCGAGCCGTGGAACGTGACTGAGCACGAGGTCGCGGTGGCGCAGGCGCTGCAGATGCCGGTCAACGGGACACACCCCGACCTGCGACCGCTGGCGTACAAGAGCGCCGGCCGCCGACTGTTCCGCGAGGCGGGCGTCCCGCTGCCGTACGGCCACGAGGACCTGCGCACGGCACGGGACGTGGTCCGGGCCGCCGAGGACATCCGCCGGGCCCGGCCGGCCTGCACGGCTGTGGTGGTCAAGCACGACGACAGTGGCGCAGGCGACGGGAACGTCGTCCTCGACCTGGGGAGCGACCTCCGACCGCAGGTCGAGAGCCTGCCCGAGTGGTACCTGCGCGACCTCTTGGCCGGGGGAGTCGTTGAGGAGCGCATCGCCGGGGTCGCGTTCAGCAGCCCGAGCGCGCAGGTCGACGTTCACCCTCACGGCCGGGTGGTGCTGCTCGCGACGCACGAGCAGGAGCTCGGCGGAGCGGACGCGCAGGTCTACATGGGCTGCCGCTTCCCGGCTGACCCCGCGTACGCCGCCGACCTCGGTCGGCACGCGCTGGCGGTGGGCGAGCAGCTCCCGCGCGGCGGAGCGGTGGGGCGGCTGAGCGTGGACTTCGCGGCGGCCCGGGGCGGTGACGGGACGTGGCGGGTGTACGCCCTCGAGGTCAACCTGCGCAAGGGCGGCACCACGCACCCGTACGCGTCGCTGCGCAACCACGTGCCCGGCCGGTACGACGGGGAGGCTGGGCGGTGGGTGGCCACTGACGGCTCCGCCCGGTCCTACCGCTCGACGGACAACCTGGTCGACGCAACCTGGGTCGGGCTTCCGCCGGCGACCGTGGTGGAGGCGCTCCGGGCTCGCGGGCTGCACTTCGACCACCGCAAGGGGACGGGCGTCGTGCTGCACATGCTGTCCTGCCTCGCGGTCGACGGGCGGTTCGGCCTGACCGCGATCGGTCGGGACCCGGCGCACGCGGCAGAGCTGTTCGACCAGACCAGAGCGGCCGTCGCTGCCGGCGTCTAGGCGCTTTCACCCGTTCGGCCCCTTTTCCCCGTTCGGTCGACGGCCGTTGCAGTCACAGCGGGCGCCGGCCCGGACGCGACCGGGCGAAGCGGGGGCCACATGTCGATCGGGGCGCTGCGCCGTGCGGCGCGCGAGCAGGCGGGGCCCGGGGTCGCGGTGTCCGCGCTCGGCGTTGCGCTCGCCGCGGCATTGAGCCTGCCCGACATCGGGGCCGTCCAGCATCCCTGGGGTCAGCAGTGCACGCTCGCGTGGTGCGAGACGGCCGTCACGCCACCCGCCGAGGCGGTCGACGGGATCGACCGGGCGCTGAGCCAGGCCGCGCGCCTGGCCGCACTCAGTGCGGGACGGGACTGCACCGCCGCCGACGCGTGGGCCGAGACCCACACCGACGACGAGCTGCCGTCGAGGATGATCGTTCGCGCCGGCACCGGGATGCTGCGCGACCTGCCCTGGCAGATGCCTGCCCCCGACGCGGCCTGGACCCTGCGCCTCTGCGCCTGATCTCGGCCTCATGTCCGTCGGCCTTGCTGCGGTTGAGTACCGGTGCTCACGAACCCGAGCGACCCGCGCGCCGAAGGTCTCCCCATGACACAGCAGACCTCCGGGCCCGGCGTCGCGGCAGCACGCCGGGCCCGTACCGGCTGGATCCTCTACGACGTCGCCAACTCCGCGTTCGTCACGACCGTCGTGACCGCGCTCGGCGGTCCCTACCTGACGGCACTGGCCGAGGCCGCCGCCGGACCGGCCGACCGGGTCGACCTTCTCGGCTGGGAGCCGCGGGCCGGCAGCGTGTACGCCTACGTCACGTCCGCGTCCGTCGTCGTCCAGGTCCTGCTGCTGCCATTGCTCGGGGCGCTGGCCGACCGCGCGCGGGGCAAGCAGCGGCTCCTCGCGGCGGGGACCGGCACCGGCGTCGTCGCAACGATGGTGCTGGCGCTGGCGACCGGGTGGCAGCTGGCCGCGCTGGCCCTGCTGGTCGCCAACGTCGCCTTCGGCGCGGCGATCGTCGCCTACAACGCGTTCCTCGCCGACGTCGCGCCGCCCGACGAGCGGGACAAGGTCTCGTCCCAGGGTTTCGCGGCGGGATACCTCGGGGGAGCCGTCCTCCTCGCGCTCGCCCTGGTCGCGCTCAAGGTCGGGCCCGGAGTCGGCCTGTCCACCGGCACCGTCGTGCGCGGGTCCGTGGTCGCCGCCGGTCTGTGGTGGGGCGCGTTCGGCGTCGTCGCGCTGCGCCGGCTCTCGCACGTCGGCCGGCAGTGGGGTGGCGGCGACCCGCTGCCGCACTCCTTCCCGCGACAGGTCCGGACGTCGGTGCGCGACCTGCGCGACGTCGCGGGCGAGCTGCGCCGGCTCCCGCTGACGGCGCGCTTCCTCGGCGCCTTCCTGCTGTTCAACGACGCCATCCAGGCCGTCGTCGCGCTGTCCTCCGTCTTCCTGACCCAGGAGCTGTACGTCGCCAAGGGCCGTGACGCGGAGGACGCCACCTCCTTCCTGCTCGCCCTGATCCTGATGATCCAGGTAGTCGCGGTCCTCGGCGCCCTGGGCTTCGCCCGGCTCGCGAACCGGGTCGGCACCAAGCGGGCGCTCCTGGTCAGCCTGGCCGGCTGGGTCGGCGTGGTCGTCTACGCGTACCTGGCGCTGCAGACGACCGGGCAGGCGTGGGCCCTCGGCGCGGTCATCGCGCTGGTGCTCGGCGGGTCGCAGGCGCTGGCCCGGTCGCTGTTCTCGCTGATGGTCCCCGACGGGCGGCAGGCCGCGTTCTTCGGCATCTACGAGCTCGCCGAGCGCGGGACGGCGTGGATCGGGACGCTCGTCTTCGCCGTCGTGGTGGACGTCACCGGGTCCTACCGGCTGGCGATCCTGTCGCTGCTCGTGCTCCTGGTCTCCGGGTCGTTGCTGCTGATGGCGACCGACACCGACGCCGCTATCCGCGCGGCACGGGCCGAGGGCTACCAGGCACCTGGCTCCCCGACGTACCGCGGGGGACTCGGCCGCCCGGCCGCCGACCGGACGTACCGCGTCCTGCTCCGGCTGCTGCGCGTCGTTCTCGGCGCCTGCACCCGCACAGGGCGACGCGGCCTGGGCCACATCCCGGCGCGCGGTCCCGTGCTGGTCGTCGGCAACCACCTGTCCGTGGCGGACGGCTTCGTGCTGGTCGACACCGTGGCACGCGCGGGCCGCCGGGTGCGGATGATGGGCACGGCGGGGCTCTTCCGAGCACCGGTCGTCGGTGCCGTGCTGCGCACGCTCGGGTTCATCCCGGTCTTCCGGCGCTCGAGCGACCCGGCGAGCGCCCTGGGACCGGCCGCGGAGGCGCTGGGCGGCGGCGAGTGCGTCGGGCTCTACCCGGAGGGGCGGATCACGACCGACCCCGCCCACCGGCCGGGCCGGGGCAGGACGGGCGTGGTCCGGCTCGCCCTGGACTGCGAAGCGCCGGTGGTGCCGGTCGTGCAGTGGGGCACGCAGCACGTGGTCGCCGAGGGTACGACGGGCAGCCGGCTGCGCCGGGCAGCCCTGCTGCCGCTGCGTCGACCACCGGTGGAGGTCATCGTGGGAACGCCGCTCGACCTGCGCGCCGCCCTGGGCGTGAGGTCGGCCGCCGAGGCGTCGCCCGAGCTGCTCCGGGTGGGTGCCGACCTGGTGATGGCCGCGATCAGCGCACAGGTCGAGGTGCTGGCCGGCCGAGGCGCGGCCGGGACGCCCTCACGGCTCGGGGACCGGGCCGGCCATCACCTGGCACTCGGCGTCGACGGGGTGCCGGGC
>JBOGDX010000124.1:0-7761 GCA_050743225.1 Actinomycetes bacterium
GTCAGACCGTGGCCCGGGTTATACCCGGCCACGGTCTGACACGTCACGGGCGGACGGCGCCGCTGTCCGGGCTGACCCGCAGAGAGGACGTGTCGACCGCCTCGAAGGCCGCCGCCGGCACCGACTTCAGCTCGTCGAGCAGCCCGCCCGGCCAGCGCCTGGACCGGGCACCCTGGAAGTACCACGGAGACCCGTTGTCGGCCAGCACCAGGCCGTGCCGCTTCATCGCGCGCAGCACGACCTGCGTGTCGGCGCGGAACGACGAGATCGCGAAGGACGACCTGAGGCGGAACCAGGCGCCCATGGGCGGGTACGACGGGTCGGTGACCGAGCCGGCGTCATGCCGGGCCGGCCAGACGTGTCTGCGGTCGGTGACGTCGGTCGTGAAGCGGATCGCGTGGTCGACGCGGCCCCTGCGCACCTCTCCGGGGCGCAGGAGTCCGGGCAGGATCGCCAGCCCGGCGGCGTCGGCGGAGGTCCAGCCGGCGGGGCGCAGGGCGTTGCTGGTGAGCCGCCAGGTCGCGCCCGACCCGGCGCGCCAGCGGCCGGACCGCGTGCGGTGAGTCGCGAAGGTCTCGTACAGCCGGCAGGTGCCGCGGTTGACGACCAGGGCGTGCCGGTCGCCGTCGGCCGCCCAGCCGCCCTCGATCCGGGTGTCGGACCCGAGCGGGTAACGAACGCGGTCGCTCTCATCGGCGTACTCGAAGGCAACCCGCACCCTCGGGTGCGACCGGCCGACGACGGTGATCGGGATGCCGTAGGGCACCGGCTGCTCCCCGTACGCCGGCCCGAAGTCCGGGTGCAGGTCGCGCGTCGGCGACATGCGCGCCATCCACTGCTCGCTGCGCGAATGCACCGGCAGCCGGCTGACGTCGGCGTGCCAGAAGCTCGTGGCCGGGAAGACCGGGCAGTCGGTGCCGGGAAGGGTCCGACCGGCGCCGCGCGCGGGGCCGCCGGGACCGATCAAGACGGTCGCCGAGAGGGCAGTCGCGACCAGCGCCGTGCCCGCCGTACGGGCCGTCTTGTGCCTTGTCATGGGGCCAGTGTCGGCACGTCGCCGGGCCGGCCCGACCACCCTCCCGGGTGACACGCCCGGGAATGGGACCTATCGGACACGGCCGGTACCCTGGCGCGCATGCCGCAGCCCGACGACCCCATGGCGGCCCCTCTGCAGGAGCACCCGTTGCATCCCGATGAGATCGCCTTGTTGGACGAGAGCCTGCGGATGCTCTCGGACTCCTCGGACCGGGTCACCGGCTACTTCTACGCCAGCCTCTTCCTCGAGCAGCCGGAGCTGCGGTCGCTCTTTCCCGCGGCCATGGACGTCCAGCGCGACCGGCTCTTTCGCGCGCTGACCGGTGCGGTCCTCAACCTGGGCGACCGCGAGCGGCTCGAGCCGATGCTGCACCAGCTCGGTGCCGACCACCGCAAGTACGGCGTGCGTCCCGAGCACTACGAGATGGTCGGGCGGGCCCTGGTCACGGCGATCCGGCACTACCAGCAGGACATCTGGGTGCCCGAGCTCGAGACGGCGTGGTGGCGCGCCTACGAGGTCCTGGCAAGGACGATGCTCGACGGCGCCCGGGACGCCGCCACCATGCAGCCGGCGTGGTGGAAGGGCGAGATCGTCGCCCACGAGCGACGCGCGGACGACATCGCCGTGCTGGTGGTCCGCACCGACCGGCCGTACGAGTACGAGGCCGGTCAGTACGCCAGCGTCGAGACGCCCTACCGGCCGCGGTCCTGGCGCAGCTACTCGATGGCCACCGCGCCGAGCCCCGACGGCCTGCTGGAGTTCCACGTCCGCTCGGTCGGCGCGGGCTGGGTCAGCGGGCCGCTGGTCTGGCGCGCAACCACCGGCGACGTGCTCCGGCTGGGTGCACCGCAGGGGGAGATGCGCATCGACAAGCAGTCGCGCCGCGACGTCCTCTGCGTCGCGGGCGGCACCGGGCTCGCTCCCATCAAGGCACTCGTCGACGACATGGCGAAGTGGAACAGCAGCCGCAACGTCACGGTGTTCTTCGGTGTGCGCCGCTCCGCGGACCTCTACGACATGGCCACGCTGCAGCGGATGGCGGCGGTCAACCGCTGGCTGAGCGTCGTGCCGGTCGTCTCCGACGACCCGAGCTTCACCGGTGAGCAGGGGATGCTGCCCGACGTGGTCACGCGGCACGGCAGCTGGGTCGACCACGACGTCGTGGTGTGCGGGTCACCCGACATGACGCGGGCAACGCATGACCGGCTGACGGCCGCCGGTGTCCCCGCGCACCGGGTCTGCTACGACGTCGTCGGCGAGGTGCACCCGGCTGCCGCGCAGGTGATCGACCTGCGCGGTCACCAGCGCGGGTCGGCCCGCAGGAGGGCGTCGAAGTCGGCCGACCGCATCGGCCGGCCCATCAGGTAGCCCTGCGCCCGGTCGCAGCCCATCGCGCGCAACGCCTGCAGCTGCTCGGACGTCTCGACACCCTCGGCGATGACCACGAGGTCGTGTGCGTGCGCGAGGTCGACAACCGCCGCGACCACCGCGTCGTCCCGGTCGCTGATGCCCAGCCGGCTGACGAACGACCGGTCGATCTTCAGGAACTGCAACGAGAACCGCTGCAGGTAGGCCAGCGCCGAGTAGCCGGTCCCGAAGTCGTCGAGACCGACGAGGATGCCGAGGGTCGCGAGACGGTTCAGGGACTCGCGTACGGCCGGGCTGGTCGTCAGCAAGCTGCGTTCGGTGAGCTCGATGCGGACGGCCGAGCCGGGGACGCCGTACCAGGTCAGTGCGCGCCGCACCCGGTCGACGAACGCCGGGTCCTCAAGAGAGCGCGCGGACACGTTCGTGCTCACCCGGCGCAGCGAGGGACCTTCGGTGGCGGCGGTCCGGGCAAACTCCGCCGCCACGAGCTCGACCATGCGGGCGTCCAGCTCGACGATGAGACCGGTCTCCTCGGCGACGTCGATGAACTCGGCAGGCGCCACGAGCCTCCCATCCTCCGTGGCGATGCGGACCAGCCCCTCGGCGGCATGGATGCGCCCGCTGGTGAGGTCGACGATCGGCTGGAAGACCGCGACGAGCCGGTCGTCCGTCAGTGCCCGCCGCAGCAGCGTCTCCGCCTCCAGTCGGGCGTCGGCCCGGGCGCGCAGAGCGTCATCGAAGAGGGCGTACTGGTCCCGGCCAGCGTCCTTGGCCCGGTAGAGCGCCAGGTCGGCCTCGCGGTAGAGGTCGACGTGGGAGCGGTCCGGTGCCGTGGCCACGGAGATGCCGAGGCTGACCGTCGCGACCATGGACTCCGCCGTCGGGCCGAGGGCGTACGGGCGGCGCAACGTGTCCAGCAGGCGGGCGGCGATCGCGTGCACCTCGTCGACCTCGCGGAGGCCCTCGACGAGCACGACGAACTCGTCGCCCCCCAGGCGCGCGACCGTCGAGTCGGCGCGGGTGACGGCCTCGAGACGACCGGCCATCTCCACCAGCAGGGCGTCGCCGACCTGGTGGCCGAGCGAGTCGTTGACCAGCTTGAACCTGTCGACGTCGAGCAGCAGCATCGCGCAGGCCCCGCCGGTGCGCTGCAGCCGCGCGAGCGCCTGGTCGAGACGGTCGGTGAGCAGCGTCCGGTTGGCCAGCCCGGTGAGGGTGTCGGTGAGCGCGAGGCGCTCGAGCTCGGCCTGCTCGCGCAGCCGGTCCGTGATGTCGACCGCGTGCGTGACGAGGTAGAGCGGGGCGCCGTCGGCGTCGTGTACGACCGAGGTGGTCAGCCAAGCGTGCATCGTGCTGCCGTCGCTGCGGAGGTAGCGCTTCTCGAACGCCAGCGAGGCGGCCTCGCCGTTGCGCAGCCGCTGGAACAGCGCGGCATCGCGGTCGCGGTCCGCCGGGTGGGTCAGCTCCAGGATCTTGTGACCCACCAGCTCGTTGCCGGTGTAGCCGATCATCTGCTGGAACGCCTGGTTGGCCCGCAGGTACTGACCCGCGGTGTCCGGCGTGAGGCTGATCATCGACATGCCGATGGGCGCGTTCTCGAAGGCCACCCGGAAGTGCTCCTCGCTCGCCGCGAGCCGGGCGGCGTGCTCCGAATGCTCGGTCACGTCCATCGCCGTGCCCCAGAGCGCGACCACCGCGCCGTCCGGTGCTGTCCGGACTCCCGTCCATGCGCGGACGTGGCGCAGTGACCCGTCGGCGTGCACCACCCGGTAGACGGTCTCCTCGCCGCGACCGGTCGCGATAGTGCGCTCCCCGAGGTCCCGCATCCGGTCCCGGTCCTCGGGGTGCACGCGGGCGAGGAAGTCCTCGACCCGAGGCGCTTCCGCGCGGTCGGGGGGCCAGCCCATCAGCTCGATCATCCGGTCGGACCAGGAGACCCGGTCGGCCCGCACGTCCCACTCCCACATGGCAGTACGCGAGAGCTCGAGCGCGGCGGCGAGGCTGGCCTGGCTGATCTCCAGCGAAGTGAGGGTCTCTTCCCGGTCGGTGACGTCCATCGTGGCGCCGCGGACTCGCCTGACGGCGCCGTCGGGACCGGTCTCCACGTCGGTCCACGACTGCAGGACGCGCGCCGAGCCGTCCGGGTGGACGACGCGGAACACCTCGCCGCGCCCGGTGACGAACCCGGCGTCGGCCAGCTTGCGTGCGGCCGGCCGGTCGTCGGGGTGGAGCAGTGCGAGGAACTGTGCGTGGTCGGGCGCCTCCTCCGACGGCTCGAGGCCGACGAGGCGGAACATCGCGTCCGACCACTCGTGCCGGCCCTCGGCGACGTCCATCGCCCACCAGCCCATCCCGGTGAGCTCCTGAGCCGCCCGGAGGCGTTCGTCGTGACGACGCTGGGTGTGCTCCAGCTCTCGCCGCCCACCGATGTCGGTGAACGACGTCACCACACCGCTGACGACGCCCCCTTGCCACCGGGGCACCGCGTTCGCGAGCAGCCACCAGGTCCGGCCCTCCGCGTTGCGAACCCCGACGACCTGACCCATCTGCGGCAGTCCGGTCCGCAGCGCAAGGAAGCCGGGCAGCGTCTCCACCGGGTAGTCGGAGCCGTCCTCGTGGACGAAGGTGTAGCCCGAGTCGGCGACGGTCATCCCGGAGTGGGGGTCCCAGGTGAACCCGAACATCTCCTGGACCTGAGGGTTGGCGAAGGTGACGGCTCCTGAGGCGTCAAGCTCGACGACGCCCTCGGCAAGCGCCTCGAGGAGAGCGCCGTCGCGCGCCTCCGTACGCCCGCGGAGCTGGGCGGTCCGCAAGCTGCTCGCCGCCACGTCGGCGATCGCGCCGAGCAGCTCCTCGTCGGACTCGTCGAACGCGAACGGAAGGCTGGACAGGGCGGCGACCAGCGCGACCGTCTCACCGTCGTGCAGCAGCGGCGCGGACATCGAGGATCCCGAACCGGCCCCCTGGTCGATGTCGAGGCGGGGGATGACCGCACCAATGGACGGACCGCACGGCCCGGCCGAGGCGCGGACCACGATCTGTTCGCCGAGCGGCTGACCGACCAGCGCTCCCTCGGCGTCGAACACGGACAGCACCGACTCGGCGAGCAGGGATCGGACGGAGTCGGCGTCGCCGGTCGCGCCCGCCAGCGCCCTCTGGGCGGCGATGACCCGCCGGAGGCGCTCGGGACCGGCACGCCGGGCATCTGGTCCCCCGCGTGCGGCCCACGTCGAGCGGCTGGCCGGGACGGTCACACCGACCTATCGGCAGGCACTCGGTGTCACCTGAGTGGCCCAATCTGGCCCCCGCCGCCGCGCGGTCGAACGCTTTGGCGGTGCCCCCGCGCGCCCGGTAGCCTGTCCGACGCGCCGGGCCGCCCGGCGTGGGGAGGCGTCGCCTAGTCCGGTCTATGGCGCCGCACTGCTAATGCGGTTTGGGGCTTAAACCCCATCGAGGGTTCAAATCCCTCCGCCTCCGCCGCCACAGAGTGCTTAACCAAGCCAAGGTTTCCGTGTTCGCGGCGCAGGATCCCGACGCGTGGTCCGGACCATGGGACGCAGTGAACGGCACCGTCACTCCGATACCGCTCCCACCGCTCGTCTCAACCGGGAGGCCTGTGCCGCCGAAGCACCTTGGGACGGATTGCCATGTCCGGGGACGCTTAGCGCGCAGCGGGGGAGCAGAGAGATGGACCAGCAGATCGGGGCGCGCGCCCCATGGTCGGTCAAGCGCTACCTGACGCTGACTTCGGTCATCGCAGTGCTCGCTCTCGTGGCGGGTTGTTGGTACGGGTTCGCTTTCAGCGCCGGGCGGGCGCGGGCAGACGCGCTGACCGAGCTGAAGTTCCAGTCCGACCGTGCCGCCGTGGCGGTGGCGGAGTCGGTGACGACGGGCGAGGACACGGTGCGCGCCCTGGCCGGCCAGCCTGGCCTGGAGGCGGTGTTCGCTACGCGCGACAACGGGTGCTCCCTGACCGCCGGGGGGGCCGGAGCCTTCCGCAGCGTCCGCCTGGACATTGTCAGCGCACAGGGGACGACTGGCTGTTCGTCGGGGACCGCCACCCGAGTCTTCGCCAGTCACGTGCACCGCGGCAGCGACTGGCTGGGCCAGGCGATGGACGCCACCGGGACCACCGTGGTGTGGGACGCCCGCGACGAGGTCACCGGCAGGTCCGCGGTCGTCGTGACGGCTCCTGTGGTCGCCGGCGACAGGCCGGTCGGGGCCATCGCCCTGTTCCTGCACGTCCCCAAGGTCGCGTCCGCCCTCGCCCACGACTTCGCGGGCTCGGAGCGTGCAGCGTTCACCGTCGTGGACGTCGAGTCTCGCCGCCTGCTTTCCAGTTCCCAGTCCGGCGCGTCGGTGGCCGCCCAGCGGCTGGAACGGGAACCGAGGTCCAGCGGGCAGCGGGAGGCGGCGGACGGTGCGCAGCGGCTGTTCAGCTCCGCCGAGGTCCCCGGCAGCACATGGCGGGTCTATGCCGGCCTGCCCAGCGACGTCGTGTTCGCCGCCGCCCGTGGCGGCTTGCTGCGCAGCGGGTCGGTCGGGCTGGCCGCGCTCGTGCTGCTGGCACTGTTCCTGTGGACCCTGAACCGCCGCGTCGCCGGCCCGCTGCGGGAGGTGACCGCCGCGGTCGTGGCCGCCGGTCGTGACCCCGGAGCCCGGCGAGTCACCCCCGCCGGCACCGCCGAGCTCGTCACGCTGGCGGGCGAGGTCAACGCGATGCTCGACGTCCGCGCCGGACACGAGGCGCAGCTGACCCACCAGGCGACGCACGATCCGCTGACCGGCCTGCCGAACAAGGTGCTGCTGCGCGACCGCCTTGAGCAGGCGCTGCGCCGGCACCGCGACGGCGCGCGGGTCGCGGTCCTGTCCCTGGGGGTCGACCGGTTCAAGAAGCTCAACGACGCCCTCGGCCCGGACGCCGCCGACCGGCTGCTCGTCGAGCTCGCCGATCGTCTCTCGAGCGCCCTCCGCCCGGGAGACACGCTGGCCAGGTTCGGCGGCGACCAGTTCGTCGTGCTGTGCGAGGACATCGACGACGGCGAGCACGCGGTGCGCTTCGCCGAGCGGCTTCAGGCCTGCCTGCGGGACCCGTTCCACGCTCCCCCCGGCGACGTCGGCCTGTCCTGCACCGCCGGCCTTGCCCTTGCCCAAGGCCACGACTGCCCGACGGCCGAGCAGCTGCTGCGTGAGGCCGACTCCGCGATGCATCAGGCCAAGGCCGCCGGCCATCGGTGGAGCCTGTTCGACCAGTCCCAGCAGGTTCGCGCCAGCGCCTACCTCGAGACGGAACGCGAGCTGGGCCGAGCACTCGAGGATGACCAGCTGCGAGTCCACTACCAGCCGCTGCTCGACGT
>JBOGDX010000125.1:0-7516 GCA_050743225.1 Actinomycetes bacterium
GGCCCGGACCGGTCCGTGGACGCCGGGGCGGGCGCGGCGCTGGCGACCGACACGCCGCACGCGGTGGTCCGCGGGCTCGGTGTCGGGGACCGGTGGGCGCACCTGACCGTGCTCAACCGGCGGCACCCGCTGCTGGAGGTCGCGTGATCGCCGCCCCCGTGTCGGCGACACCGGCGAAGACCGCTGCGGCATGGTGCCACCACCGGACCCAACCCTCTAACCTCACGATCTGAACGGGGAGCTGATGGCCATGGATGAGTCACCATCGCGCTGGCGGGTGGTCACCGACTGGGGAGTCACGTTCGAGGTCACCCACGACACCGAGCTCGAGCCGCCGAACCAGAAGGTGCTCTTCGCCGGTGAAGGCGGCAAGGTCCGAACCGCCGAGACCGCGCGCGGCTTCCATCTGGTGACCTCCGAGGCGGCCGCGCTGGACCTCCTCGACCCGGACGACGCCGCCCGGCTCGGCCCCCTAACCGTCCGCCGGTTCTCCAGCGACGCGGATCGGCAGCGCTACCTCGAGGCCCGCGGCTGGGACCGGGCCGCGGAGAGATGGCTGGACCTCCAGAACCTCTGGAACTCCCCGCCGTCCCGGCGTGCCGATGGTTCCGCATCCACGGATCCGTCATGACCAGCAGCAGGCAGCGGGTCGCCGACTTCTGGGACGAGCACCTCAACGCCTGGCTGTCGGGCGACGAGCCTCGCTCACCCGCGCTGGCCGGCTGGCAGGACAGCTACCGCGGCACCGGTCACGGGGAGGTGGACCTCAGCTGTTACCCCGACCCCTACACCGGTGACCTTCGGGGGACGAGCAGGGAACCCCGAATGGTGGTGCTCGGACTCAACCCGGGCGTCGGGTATCGCGAGCTGCAGGGCCGAAACCCGCTGGGGGAATGGTCCCGACGCATCGCCGCAACCAGCTATAGCCAATGCCTGGACCGCATCCCGCACCAGAACGCCGCCTGGGGTGCGCTGCACGGGAAGGACAGCCCCTACTGGACGAAGATGGTCAACTTCGCGCGCCGCTGGTGCGACGACCCGACCCTCGACGCGCGCGACATCCTCAACATGGAGCTCTATCCCTGGCACTCCAACGGGATCCACGGATCGGCCATCACGCCGCCCGCCGCGCTCATCGACGAGTTCGTGTGGCAGCCGGTCTCGGAAACCACGCCACCGCAGATCTTCGCCTTCGGCGCGGACTGGCGCCGGCTCTGCACGGCTCTCGGGCTCGAGCAGATCGCCTGGTACGGCCCTGGGCACTGTCCGCTCGCGGACCCCACAAAGGGCAGATGGAACGTCGTGGTCTATGCGATGCCCAGCGGGCAGCGCGCCATCGTCAGCTGGCAACTCGGCAGCGGCAGCCCACCAGGCACCACACGGTTACCGGAGCTGCGCCGCATCGTCGCAGAGCACCGCTGACAGGAAGGCAAGGCCGAAGGTCCCCGATCCCGTCCGAAGGCAGAGACTGAGCCGCTCGACTCCATAAGAGTATTCCGACACGCTGACTGCCCATGAACACGATCGTCAGTTGGAATCTCAACGAGCGACAGCCCGGAGATCCGCAGAAGTGGACGTACATGCGCGACACGCTCAAGGCCGACCTAGTGTTGGTGCAGGAAGCGGTCGTCCCATCCGGCGTCCGAGGTGCCTACCGGCCAAGCGGCATAGCTGGACGAGACGGTGGGCAACGACGGTGGGGGTCCGCCGTAGTAGCACTGAACGATCACGTCAAGATCACTCCGATCGGGCTGGCCGAAGGTGTCTGGCGAGGCCGTCCTCTCGGCGTGGCGCCGTTAGACGCGGTGAGCCGAGGGCATGTCGCCGTTGCCTACGCCGAATTCCGCGACCTATCGCTGACGGTCATCAGTGCGTACGGACTGTTGAGTTCGGGTATGCCAGCGGAACGCTGCTACGGACGATCGCGGACCTGGAGCCACTCCTCGACGATCCCCGACTCGGTGAGAACGTGCTGATCGCCGGTGATTGGAACATCGGCACCTGGTGGTCCGAGGCGGATGCCAAGTACGCGCGTCGCGAGAAGGCTGCCCTAGAGCTCCTCGATGCCTACGGGCTAGTCGACTGCCTCGATCGGCACCTCCCCGCCGACCGCGGAAAGCTAGAGAATTGCCCATGCGAACTCGGGGACCGATGCCGGCACGTGTGGACCTACAAGAAGAAGGGAAGTGCGTCCGCCTACATGGACGACTACCTGTTCGCCACGCCGGCGCTCGCGGGAGACATGTCCTTCGCCGGAATCGCCTCCGGCTGGGACTGGAACCCCGACCTCAGCGATCACGCGCCCTTGGTCGCTGAGATTCGAAACCGTCTGGCAGCGCGAGATGGCTGACGGGCGGAGGCTCAGGCGCGTGGTCAGTGTTGCGGGCCTGGTTTGAGCACAGGGCCCCGCAACAACAGTCATGTCGATGGTGGGTCCCGATGCGTGGCGCGGTTGTGCTGCGCCCTGCGTTCGACCAACTGGGACCAGAATTCGACCGGCCGAGCGTCTGCCGCCGACCGGGGGAGGGGCCACGGTTCGGAGCCGAATTCCCACCGGAGGTAGTCGAGAAGATCTGCTCCGACGCAAATGGCATCGGTTCCGTAGATGGAGAAGACGGGGTTCCGGGGAGGCGCCGGTTGCGAGCTGATGAACCGGTAGGTGTGAAGCGGCACCAGCTGAGGGACTTCGGACAGTTGACCGCGGGCGAGTTCAACTGCCTCGGAACGGTTGTGCGGCCGCTCCCCCCACTCCGGCCACCAGAAGTGTTGCGCCTCGACGGAGGAGCGGACTCCCTCGACCGGAAAGGCGAGCAGCCAACGAAGGTGCGCCTCGTCGCCGTCGCGCCAGTCGGGCCAATCCGGGCTTCCCGACGGCAGACCGATGGACAGCATGAGCCGGTGGTCGTGGGCAAACCGGAAACCGTACCGGGACTCGAGCGCAGAGAACTCCGCATCGGTCAGCCCAGGGCCGATCACGGCTCCAGAGCGGTCAAGGGCCTCACGCAATGCCTCGCGGTCCATCGTCGCCACCCGTGCAGCGTGCGGTGGGCACGCCGTGACGTCAAGACGGCGCAGAGCGGCCGATGCAGGTCGGAACGCTGTAAGAAGCGAGACCATGTCCTGCGATCTGGTGCTGATCGCTGCGCTCAGTCGACGTGATAGCGCGGCGCGCGCCGCCCTCCTGCGACCCGGGTCATGCGCTGTCGTCGGCGACGTGCCGTGTAAAGGCGGCCGGTCCCGGGCCCGAGTACGGTCGTGCCGGACACAATCGATCAACGGTGAGGCGCGCAGGTGGATACCGCAACTCGGCCGCACGAAATCGTCGGCGTGACGATCGGCCGCGACGCGGCCTTTGCCGCAGCCAGGTCGTAGGAGTCACGGGCCGGTCGGGCCCGGGACGCCGCTCAGGCGTGGCGTCACGTCTACCAGGCTTGGGATGGCCTGGCCACGCCCGCTCCGGGCTCTCGTCTGGTCCTTCAGCAGGTCACGGAAGCCCGCCGGAGCTTGGCGGAGATCACACGGACTGAGGGCCTGGTCAGGAAGGAGCCTGCTGTCCTGGTCTCGGACTCGTGGACGGCGGGACGGCTGCTCGACGGCACCGGTACTTTGCAGCGCCGGGCCGATCAAATCGCGACCAATCACGACGCGATCGTTAAGTACGGGCCCGTTCGCGGGCAGCTGTACGTGGCGCGCGCCGGGATGCCCCGGAGGACTTGAACGTGATTCCGCTGCACGGTGCCCGTCGCTACATGCTGACGACCGGGGACCGCATCGAGGCCCTGGGTCAGGCGTCCCTGGCACGCTTTCGAGTCTGACCTTTGAGGCCGGCGAGCTCCTAGTCTCGTGGCTATGTACCAGCCGATCATCCCTTGGGACGACATTCGGAATCTCCCTCTCCCAGACTTGGCCATGCGGCTGCTAGCCAGACAGCTTCGTGGGGACGTCAACATCAACAACGTCCTCCGTGGAATGGACATGGCTCTTGGAGAAGACCGGCAGGCGGACGGCGATGTGTTGTCGGCGCGCGTCGCCGATGCCTGGGCATGGTTAGAGTCCCATGCGCTACTCGGTCCGGATCCGAAAAATACTCGGTCCGAGTGGCAGAGGGTTACCGAGGCGGGACGAGAACTCTGCCAGGATCAGAACGCGATCACAAGGATCTGGGCTGAGGAGCGGCTCGCTGGCGACCTCGACCCGCTCCTATTGTCCGCCCGCTCAAACTTCGCTCTCGGGGACTATGAGACGGCTTCGTTCGCTGCCATGAAGGCCGTCGAAGTCGAGGTTCGCCGCGTCTCTGGGTTACCTGGCGAGATAATCGGTGTACCGCTGATGCGCAAGGCGTTCAGTCCCAAGGATGGGGTCCTTCGAGACCCCGGCGCCGACGGCGGAGAACAGCAGGCGACCATGGACCTGTTCGCAGGTGCGATTGGCGCGTTCAAGAACCCCGCGAGTCATCGCACGGTGTCGTTCGATGACGCGATCGAGGCGGCTGAAGCGGTCCAGCTCGCCGACCTGCTCTTACGCATCGTGCATCGCGCTGAGCGACGAGTAGCGGAAGAGTTGTAGGCCACAAATCGCGGCATAGAAAGACGTTGGTTGACCGAACGGTACCGGCACTACTCATCGGTCTATGTCTGGGTTCTAGCATCCGCCCGTGGCGATATACGTAGCAGCCTCGTTCGCGATGGCCGCGATTTGGGCGCTGATGGGAACCAACGTTCAGGCCGCGCTGTCGCGACAGCGGTTGCTCGAGGACGAGGACCCACGTGTCGCGGTGGCGGGGCGCTTGTGGCGACCGCTGCAGTTTCGTTGGCTTAAGAGCGCGAAGCGACGCCGCGCGGCCGAAGTCGAGTTCCGGGATGATCCGATCGCTTGGCGGCGCTACCAGCGCCTCATCACGGAGCTTTTCGCGTGGAACGCACTGGAGTCATCTGTGGCCATCGCGACCCCAGCCGCCCTTATTGCGCTGGTGACGACGTGGACCGGGAACGGTTGAGCCTCGGATCGCCAACGGGCCCGTCTCGATGCTGAGTGTCTACGTGCCCGCTCAGATGTGCCGTTCTCATGCACCAATCACGGGCGTGACACGCGCTACCGTTCGCTGGTGAAGGTCAGCCAGGTGGCGTTCCGCGCGGCCATAGCTCCGGTGCTGGCGGATTTGGACCACGACCGTCCTGGCCTGCTGCGCGTCGATGAGACCCCGCTGGATGATGACTGCCATGCGTGGCTGCGGGACGGCAGCGGCTTCGGTACCGGCGTCTACCTGTCCGACGCCCTGTCCCCTGACGAGGCGGTGGCCGAGGTCGCGGATGTCGTCCAGGAGGCCGCCATCGAGGCGCTGCACGGTGCTTGGCCGTCGTGTCCGCGCCATCCTGACAGCCATCCGTTGACCGCCGCGATGTCGCGAGGCGAGGCGAGCTGGTTGTGTGGTCGTGACGGCTCCTTTATCGCGAAGATCGGCCAACTCGCCCGCGCATACGTGCAGTTATCGGGCCGTAAGGCTCGGCGCTTCAGGTAGCCTGCGGCGTCATGAGCCGACGATCCCGACGGCGACACGAAGAGGACGTCAACCAGCTCTCCGACGAGGACGACGAGGACATCAGCCAGCTCTCCGACGAGGAGAAGACAGCCCGTCTGAGCGCCATGTTCGCGCCGACCTCAAACATGTTCACGATCGAGAATCAGATCGAGATGCTCGGTCGGCTTTCAGGAAACCGACCCCGGCGAGGTACCCGCTCGCGAGAGGCGGAGTCCCAACGGGCGGTATGGCAACTGCGATGGTTCATGCGAGCGGTCACAGTGTCCCTTGTCCTGGTGTCCGCGGTCGTCCTGCTCCTTTTTGTGATCATGGTGGCTGACTAGCGCTCAGCACGAGTTCCGTCCGAAACAGTGCGCGCAGAAGTGCCACTCCCGAGCGGTCTGAGATTGCGTCTCCTTCCGTTGATCCACTGCTCCCGGCATGATCGTGGGCGTGGGAAGGCGGGTCGAGGGGCGCCAGTTGTCGTCGGTCGAGCGCTTGTCCTGGCCGCAGCGACGTCTGGCTCGCCGCGTCTACCGGCGGCTGTGTCACGACCTCCACTCGTGTGCCGCGACTCTGAGGTCCCCACATCCTCGTCCTGATGGCCACCCTGACCGCCAAGTGGCTCGAGACGCTGCGGCCAGGGCCGACATGTTGCTCGCCCTCGCGAGCGATCTCGTTCGCCTCCATGCAGTCGATCCCTTCGACGCTGAGAGGGACCAATCGTGGCTGAGAGAGGTTCGGGATCGAGCCCGACGAATCGCGGGCGATGACGACGACGGGACGACCGGCGTCCGAGAACCTCGCCGTCCGATGCCGGGGACGGGCGGGGCAGGGGCTGAGGCCGATCCGCCTGTGACATAGGTGCCGATCCCGAGCGGAGGTCATCCTGCCCTGTCGAGCGTGGAACCAGTCGTCCACGCTGGACGTCCGACGGGCAGGACGACGATGGGGGTGGGCTCGATGAGGCGATGTTTGCTCTTGCTGGTTGCCGGTGCCGCACTCCTCGCTACGCAGGCGTGCGTGGCGGACCATCGTGCCCCCACGGACGACGAGGTGTCCGCGCAGGCAGAATTCATTCCATCAAATGGTGAGCCGATCAAGTTCTTCTTCCTCACGCACTGCGGTGTCGAGAACGCCCGAATCGGCGGCCATTGGTGGCACGCTGACCCACCTCTGTACGGCCGGGGCGGCAACGGCATGGGTCCACCTGACGGCTGGGACAACCCCTACCAAGAAGGTCGACTGATAGTCGAGTCGCCGGACCGCGCCGTCTTCAAGGCGAAGGGGACCACGGTGGTGCTCGTACCTTCCGCGAGAGACAGGCCGGTGCGCATCTGCCGTTGACGCGCGTACGTGCCGATAACCAGCACACGGACGGCGGATCGCAAGATCGCCGCAGAACCGACATCATCGGCCTGTGTCTGACGGGTCGCCGACGCGAGGCCGCCGGAACCGATGGGCGGAATTGCGCGTCAGACCCAATGTGATGCCATCGGGTGCGCTCGCGGCCCTCGTCGCTGTGTTGTTCCTGGTGGGGTGTTCGAACGGGAGTACGCAAGACGCTTGGAGTAGTGGCACTTCGCAGCCCCCGCCGTCAGTAGGGCGTCACCGCGTTGAACTGCCCAGCTCGGGATGGGAACCGGGGGATCCAGGTCGAAAGGCGTTGATCATTGGAGTAGTCGCCGGATCCGCTCGCGTCGAAGGCGGATGTGTCTGGCTCGAAGGTGCTGGCGGGCAACGTCTCCCGGTCATGTGGCCGAAGGGCTTCACCGCCACCTTCAATCCGATCCGCTGATGTCGCATCTTCGACACCAACGGTGATGTCGTTGCTCGGGGAGGACAGCGGCTGCGTGCCGGTGGGGCGTATAGCCAGCCGCGCCGAAGCTCGAAGTGCATGCTGGACGCGGACACGGTTGGGCTCATCCAGGGCATCTCCCGAGCTCGATAATCGCCGTCCCGAGCGTTCGGATCCGGCTGCGACCTCAAGGTCGCAGC
>JBOGDX010000126.1:0-7504 GCA_050743225.1 Actinomycetes bacterium
CCTGACACGGCACGCAGGAGGGTCGTCTTGCCCGCCCCGTTGCTGCCCAGGACGGCCACGACACCGCCCTGCGGCACCTCGAGTGACACGTTCGTCAGCGCCGTCACCGCAGCGCCGTAGCGAACGTCGAGCCCGTCGACCCGCAGCAGGGGTGTGCGAACGGCCTCGTGACGGGGCGTCATGGTGTCTCCGTGGACGGCCTGCGTCACGGTTGAGCCAGGTAGCCCTCGACCGTTGGCCCGGTGTAACCGGCCATGTCTTCAACCAGACCACCGGCCACGCCCTGCTTCGGACGGAGCACGAAGGTCTTCAGCGACGGCGATCGGCCCTGCTCCGAGTAGTCCAGGTCGCCGATGGTCCCGTTCAGATCGAAGGAGCCCTTCTCCTCGAACGCGGTTCGCAGGCCTTCACGCGTCAGGTCCTCGTCCTCACACGCCGACGTCAACGCCTGCGCCATGATCTCGCCGACCGCATAGCCGAAGCTCACGCCCCAGCTCGCCGGGACGTCCTGCTGCTCCGCCTCGAACAGGTTCCGCAGCTGAGCTGGGCCCTCGGCGCTGGAGCCGAACGGTGCTACCGAGGAGACGACCGTCAGCGAGTCCGTCAGGGCCTTGGCGGCGGCGGTGTCCAGCAGTTCGGGCGCCCAACCCGGCTGCGCGCTCACGAGCGGCACGTCGAGGCCTTGTGCGGCGGCCACCGCGGCAGCAGAGGCCACCTGGCGAGGTGTCGCGCTCATCAGGATCGCCTGGACGCCGGCGCGTTTCAACCCGCTCACCTGGGTGGACAGGTCGGCGGCGGTCGGATCGACCTGTTGCCCCGTGATCCGGATGCCATGTTGCTCCGCGGCGAAGGACGCACCTTCGTAGCCGGGTTCGCCGTACTCGCCCTTCAGGTAGATGTAGCCGATCGAGTCGCCCTCGGCCACCTTTCCGGTCTCGACGAGGTAGTCCACGGCATTGACCATCTCGACGTCGTACGTCGTCCCCGGGGCGACGAGCACCTTGCTGTCGAGCAGCGCCGGCGAGAAGCTCATCGGCACGGCAAGTGTGTCGTCCTGCTCGAGCTGCGGGCGGATCGCGGAGGTCGTCGGCGCCCCGACGCTCATCTGCACCGCGAGGATGTCGGCTGCGATCTCTGAGTACAGCGATACCGCGGCCTGGGGGTCGTAATGGTGGTCCCGTACGACCAGGCGCACCTTGCGGTCACACACTCCGCCCTCGGCGTTCTTGGCCTTCCAGAACGCCCTTGCACCGACGAGCTGTTGCTTCGAGCTCGCCGCAAAGGGGCCGGTGAGGTCCGAGAGCACGCCGAGGGAGATCTCCTTCTCGCTCACCCCCGGGCCGGTTGCTATCCCTCCTTGCGTTGAACCGGACTCGCCGGCCTTCGTGGCGCATCCGGTGGCGGTCAGCGCCAAGGCGGTGGCGGCGGCGGTGGCGAACCACCGCGCACGGTGACTGGTCACAGGGTCTCCTTTTCGTCGGGGCGGTCGCCGGCCGGATGCAGCGCCGCGCCGGCGAGCAACTGGTCCCAGGGCACGACGCTGGGGTCGTGAACGGTGAGCTTGTCTTCCGGGATCTGCAACGTGCTCTCCTATCCGTCGAGAAGGTGCTGCCACGGAGGAACAGGGGGGCTCGGGGTCGGCGGGTCGTCCATGAGCTGGGCGTATGACCGGGAGGCGCGGGCCGCGACCCCGACCAGCTGCGTGACGCTTGTTCCGCGGCCGCGCACGTACGACTCGACCGCGTCAACCGCCTCTGTCAGCGCGCCCGGTCCGCGGACGAGGACGGCGCTGGCCATCTCGACAGCGCTGGCGCCGCTGAGGAGGAAGCGCAGCACGTCGCCGCCGTCCCACGCGCCGTTCGTGCCGATGATCGGGGTTCCGGGCGGGAGCGCGAGATGCGACTTGCTGACCCAGTAGAGACTGATCGGCAAGGCCCAGGAGCCGCCGATAGCCGCCCACGATCCGAGCACCGGCTCGCCGGTGTCCAGGTTCGGCAGGAATGCAGGAAAGCGGCCGATCATGGCGACGATGGGGGCGCCACTCGCCACGGCGCGCTCGGCGAGGGCGACCGGGTCGTCGGCCTGGGCGGTGAGCTTGACGATGAAGGGCCCTTCCACTCTCGCCGCGACGGTGCTGGCGAACTCGGCAACCGTGCTCGGGTCGCAGACCTGGCGTACCGCCCCCGCCCGGGCCTCGCGGCCGTGCGGTGCGCTGAGATTGATCTCCACGCACGGGACGACCTCCATCATTCGGGCGGCGATGGCAGCGGCCGGTCCCGGATCGGAGACGGTGATGCTGCCGATCAGGGTGGCGTCGTGGACGCGCGCGTAAGCGCTGCACCGCTGCAACATGTCCAACCACTCGTCGAGCGGAGTCTGTGCAAGCCCCGACCGGTTCAGGAGCGAGCAGCTCGAGGTCCCTTCAGACCACGGGACTGGGTAGCGGTCGCCACCGATGAGGACGTAGTCGGCGATGTCAAGCTGTCGTGCGGCTTCGGGGCGCTCGTTGACGGACTTGGCCACAACGGCACCTGCGCCTGCGTCGATGCAAGCTTTGATGCCCTCCTCGGTCATGGTGAACTCGGAGGAACCGGCGATCACTGGGTTCTTCAGGTGCAGCGCGCCGAGCTCGGCGTCGATGGGTCCCATGGCTCAAGTCCGCTGCTCGCGCACCGACGACAGAATCGATGACGCGCCCTGGCGCAGCAGGGCGAGGTCGCTGGCCAGCGCGATGTAGCGATAGCCGGTGGACAGCGCAGTCCGCGCCTCCTCCGCGGTGCCGGCGAAGACGCCGAGCGCGGTGCCCGTCCGGCCGCAGGCCTCTTCGACCAGGGCGATCCGTTGCTGGACCTCCGGGGTGCCCACGTCGCCGGGGCACCCGACGTCGACGCTGAGATCCACCGAGCCGATGAACGCGACATCGAGCGCCTTGACCGCCTCGTCGAGGGGTTTGACGAGGTTGGCGGTCTCGAACTGGCCGACCGTCAGCACGCTGCTGTTGCTGCGTTGCAGGTACGCCGCGAGTGCCTCTGCGCCGAAGCCTGCGGCGGGCTGGGCCTGGCTCACGCTGCGACTGCCGTCGGGCGGGTACGTCATGAGGTCGCGCAGGCGCCCGGTGTCCTCCGGTGACTTCGTCCGGGGTAGCTGGATTCCCTCCGCGCCACATTCGAGGAGGCGGTTGATCACACCTCGGTCCGGCGAGGCGACGCGCACGATGACGGGTAGGTCAACGGCCCTGCCCGCGAGGATGACCAGGCGGGCGTCCCGTTCGTCCATCTGCGCGTGCTCGAGGTCACAGATCACGAAGTCGAAGCCCTGGCGCGAGAGGATCTCGACGATCTCCTGTCGCGGCAGCTTGAGAAAGGTGCCGAGCACCGGGCCCTCGTGGAGCCGTCGCCTCAGGTCCCCGGTCATGCCTTACAGACCTGCCACGTCAGCCGCGTTGCCGCCCACCATGAGTCTGATGTCCCGAGGATCAACACCGGCATCCAGCAGGCCGCGCACCGTGACCTCGTACGCCTCGACCGGGAGGGGGTTGTTGGCCTGTCCGAGATCTGAGCAGAGCAAGGTGCGTTGCACTCCGACGGCCGCGATGTACTCGAGCAGCACGTCGAGCTTCCAGTGAAAGAACGTCGACCGCTCGTCGTACATGCACAGCGAGTGTTCGAAGTACACGCCGAGCTCGACCCACTCGGCGCACTGCTGCGGGGTGGCTCCGACGACGAAGTTCGGGTGATTGACGAGGATCCGTTCGATGCCCATGCCATGGGCGGTGCGGATGAGAAGGTCGAGCTCCTCGACGTCCAGGTGGCCACCGGCGAGGATCGCGTCCTGCTCCTTGATCAGCGCGAGGATGTCGAGCACCTCATCGCGCACGGTCCCGTCGTCGCCCCGGATGGACAGGGCAGTGCTCTCTCGCATGTCGAGCGACGCGGTCGGGAACTTCAGGTGCTCGTCGTGCACGCAGATGTGCTTGGACGAGGCGATGGTGGGGAACCACACGATGCGGCCACCCTGTTGCAGCGCGAGCTCCACCGCGTAGGGGTTGATGCCGCCCACCTGGTTGTTGAGCGCCACGCCGGAGAAGACCGGGATCGGCATCGTCCCGACCGCCTCCCGGATCGCGTGCAGGTCGCTCACCATGCTGTGGTGGTGCGACTTCACGAAGATCGCCCGGAACCCCGCGTCTCGTGCCTGTGTGGCGGCCTCGAAGATGCCGATCCGACGAGGGAAAGGGGATGGGCTCGGGTGCACGTGCAGGTCGACCGCGCCGTCCAGCAGCTCCGCCGCCTCTTCATCGCGGCGCGTGCTTGCGAGGCTGTCCCGTCCCTCAATGCGGTCTGCTATAGCCACTATGCGGTTGCCCTTCGTCATCTCGCCAGGCCGCCCAGGCGGCTGGCGCGGGTTCGACTCTGCGCATAGGTCTAAGGGGTAATTGACTGTGGGGTCAAGTCCTCCATGGGGTCCTGGTCAGCGCTACGACCCTCTGCCGACGGCGCTGTTGACATGCGCGAGGCCGGTCTCCTAGCGTGGTCGATGACCGGATCCCAGGATCTCTGTCCTTCGATGCGGACGATCGATCAGCCCGACCGAGGGGAAGCGATGACGTCGGAATCGAAGGCGCGCACCAGTCCGCCGGCGGCCTTTGCCGGGGACATCCAGGCCATCGGGCGCTGCGCGCAGGTGTTGCGGCTCTTCTCCACCACACAGCGTTCCCTGCGGATAGCCGACGTCGCGGCGGAGCTGGGACTGCAGCGAACGACCGCGCATCGGTACCTGTCGTCGATGGCCCGGGTCAGCCTCCTCGAGCGTGGACCCGAGGGCACGTACAGCCTCGGGCCCCTGCTGGTGCAGCTGGGGACGGTGGCACTGCGGAGCCTGCGCGTTCTCGAGATCGCCGATCCGCACGTCCAGCGGTTGGCGAACGAGGCCGACGAGACCGCCGTGCTCGCCGTGTGGGGTGGGCTGGGACCGGTGGTGGCGCGCGTTCACGAGTCCGCCGACCGACTGGTCAACATCGTGGTCCGGGTCGGGAGCCCCCTGCCGCTGGAGGCGGCCCAGTCTCAGGTGTTCCTCGCCTTTCTCAACGATCCGGCGACGGAGCGACGCTTGCTGTCGCAGCTCCCGGACTCCCGCCGTCGAGAGACCCAGCGGCACATCGAGACGGCTCGCCGCGACGGCTACCTGCTCAGCTCGGAGGTCATCCAGGGCATCCGAGCCATCGCGGCGCCGGTGTTCGACGGTCACCGGCAGATCTGCGCCACCCTCGCTCTCGTCGGGACCGTCAACGGCATTCCCGACGATCCCGGCTCCAGCCTGGTGTCGGCACTGGTCCATACCGCAAAAGAGCTGTCCCGAGAGCTCGGGTACGTCGGTGCGTTCCCGTACGAGTCCACGAGCAGTTCCGATCAGTCCGCATCCTGAGGAGGATCACTTGACCAACAAGGACCTGTACGCGCGGGTGCTGCGCTGGGACGACATTCCCGAGGAGGCGCTACGTCCAGGTGTGCGCCGGCGTAGCTATTCCACGGACGAATGCATGCTCGTGATGAACACGCTCGAGCCGGGGATGCAGCTCAATCCACATGTCCACGAGGACTTCGACCAGCTCGTCTATATCGTCGACGGCCGCTGCAACTACTTCGTCGATGGCGACCCGCACGAGATGACCTCCGGCTCGCTGATGCTGGTTCCCGCCGGCTCTCCGCACTACATCGAGCCCCTGGACGGCCCATGCCTCAACCTCGACATCTTCACCCCCCCACGGGCCGACCTCATGCACCTTCTGGACTACCGGGACGGGGGCGCAGGGGCATGACTGCCTACGCGCTGAACTTGATGATGTACGACCTGCGCCGACCCGAGAACCGCGCCGCCGCCAAGGCGGACCTCGATGCATACCTGAACCGCTACGAGCTGACCGATCCGGAGAAGGGGCTGGTCACCGAGGGGGACTGGCAGGGCTGCGTCGACGCAGGCGCTAGCGTCTACGTGCTGACGAAGATCGGGGCAACGCTGGACGTCAGCCTCCTCGAGATGGGCGCACAGATGCGTGGCGGGTCGCTGCCCGACCTTCACCAGTTCGTCCGGGAACAGAACGCAAGCGTGGGTGTGCACGCGCTGTTGCCTGGCACCGGAGGTGGTGAGCGTGGCTGAGATCGTCGCCGGGCTGGGGTGCTCGCACGCACCCTCGATCGCGCACGTGTACGACGGTCGCAAGACCGGCGAGCCGGAGTGGAAGCCGCTGTTCGACGCGTTCGACCACGCGGAGGAGTGGCTGCTGTCCCTCGACCTCGACGCGATGATTTGCATCTACAACGACCACATCGATCAGTACTTCCTGGATTCCTGGCCCCAGTTCGCGATCGGGACCGGGGAGTCATTCGCGATTGCCGACGAGGGGTGGTCCCCGCGACCCTTCCCACCGGTACCGGGTCACCCCCGGCTGGCGAAGCATCTCGCAACCGAGTTGGTGGCTGGCGGGGTGGACGTCGCCGTCGCTTACGAGCAGGTGGTCGACCACGGGATCTTGTCGCCACTTCCGGTCATCGACCACGACTGGGCGGTGCCGATCGTGCCGATCGCTGTCAACGTCATCTGGGACCCTCGGCCGAGCCCGGCTCGTTGTTGGGAGGTCGGCAAAGCCCTAGGCGCCGCGATCACCTCCTTCGACTCCGACGCCCGCGTCGCCGTGATCGGCACCGGCGGACTCTCCCACCAGCTGACCGGGCCGAACTTCGGGGTCATTCGCCCCGACTGGGACCGGGAGTTCCTCCGCCTCATCGAGGAGGAGCCGGAGAAGCTCACCAGCTACTCCCTCGACGACTTCGCGGCTCGCGGGGGAGAGCACTCGGTGGAGATCGTTCAGTGGATGGCCATGCGCGCGGCTCTTCCCGAGCAAGCGCGAGTGAAGTTCGCCTACTACTACCCGTACCAGATCATGGGATACGGGGTAGTCGGCTTCGTTCCTACCAAATCCGCCACCACCGCTCACTGAGGAGCTATCGACATGGGCCTGCGTACAGGCAAGCAGTACCGCGAGGCGCTGCGCGACGACCGCGAGATCTGGCTGGAAGGCGAGCGGGTGGCAGACGTCACCCGTGATAAGCGGTTGCGCAACACGGTCGACATGATCGCCGAGATGTATGACCTCCAACACCGTCCGGAACTCGCGGAGACACTGACCTACGTCCCCGACGACGAGGATGACGGCGAGCCGTGCGGCATGTCATTCATCGAACCGCGGTCAGCCGAGGACCTCGTCCGTCGGCGCGAGATGGTGAAGGTCTGGATGGACTGGACCGGCGGCATGATGGGCCGGTCGATGGACTTCATGAACATCCACATGACCGGTTTCGGCTCGGCGTTCGAGTACTTCGCACAGGCCGGCGAGCAGTATGGCGAGAACGCTCGTGCGTACTACAAGTACGTCCGCCAGAACGATCTCGCGCTGACGCACGTGCTCATCAACCCGCAGACGGACCGCTCCAAGCCGGTGCACGAG
>JBOGDX010000127.1:0-7504 GCA_050743225.1 Actinomycetes bacterium
GAGCTGCTCGACCGCCTCGCCGACGACGCGCGGTCCGTGCCGGCCGGCACCCTGCGGGCGTGCCTGGCGGCGATGGCCGGGCTGCCGCCGGAGTCGGTCCGGCCGCCGGAACGGGTGCGGGTCAGCCCCGACCTGGTGCTGCTGCACGACGACGTCGTGGTCGTGGACGAGCCGCACCATCTGCAGCTGGCGTGGGAGCACCCGCCGCTGGTCCTCCCGTTGGCCTGGGCCGGCGCTCTTGCCGACGTGCTCGACGTCGCGCGCAGCTCAGAGCTCGTCGAGGCCCGGGTCGACGGCGGTGCGGTGCGGGACGTGCCGGCGGTGGTCGGCCAGGTGCTCGACGGCGTCGTCCCCGGCACGTGGCGGGAGCACGACGCTCTGACCGTCGGCGGTCGCGACGTGAGCTGGTGGGTGACCGAGGACGGTGGCGTGCACGCCTCGACGGTCGAGGGGCTCGCCCGCGGGTTGGCCTGGGCGGCCGGCCGGTGGGACGCGCGCCTGCTGGTCGCGGCGGTCCTGGCCGAGCCGGACCGCGTCGACGAATTGCTGGCCGAGGGCGCGTTGCAGGACTGAGCTAGCGCCTCAGACCGCGGGGCGCTCGCCTGCCACGTCGACCGTTAGTCCTGCGGGTCCGGTCGGGTAGGCGAGGTCGCGCAGCCAGGAGAGGTCGGCCACCTCGCTGGCGAGGATGCGGCGGGAGTCGGGGCCGGCGGGGTCGGCGAGGTCGGCGAGCAGCGTCAACGGCACCCGAGCCGCGAGCGCCGCCATGACGGGGTGTGTGCCACGGGGCTGGTTCACGTCCTGCGGTATCGACACCGATCCGCCCGGACCTGAGCCGCCGTCCGGGTGGAGCCCTCAGTGGTGGTGGGAGCTGCCGTGCTCCTTGGCGTGCTCTCCCGCCTCGGTGCTGGCCAGCGCGGGGGTGGTGAGCGAGGCCACGACGAGGGCGCCCGCCCCGACCATGGCGAGCCACCGGGCCGGCCGGACGGCCGTGCCGAGCCGCCGCCGCGCGGGCAGGGTGAGGACGAGGACGGCTGCCACCGCGAGCAGCTCGAGCGACACGGCGAGCACGTCGGCGGTTCCGACCGGCTCCGGCGCCCACGGCTGCGGGCCGACGGGCAGTCCCGTCGTACGGCTGGCCGCCCAGAGGGCCACCACACCGAGCTGGGCCGCGACGACGATGCCGGGCGCCGGCATCCGGCCGCGCGCCACCGCCACCAGCGCGACGCCGAGCTGGCCGGCCCCGACGACCACGAAGAAGGCGCCGTGCAGGGCGCTCTCGGCCAGGTGCTCCCGGACGACGGCGAGGTGGATCAGCCCGGCGCCGAGCAGGGCGAACCCCGCCCAGCACCGGGCGACGTCGTAGGTCGACGGCATGGGTCAGACGCTCGCCGCGGTCCGCTTGTCCGCGCCGAGCCCGACGCCGAGCAGCACGATTGCGCTGGCGAAGTGCAGGACGTTGTCGGCGCCGTTGAGGGCGATGATGTTGAGGTCGCTGCCGACCAGGAACAGGCCGAGGACGCCGACGAGCAGGTAGACCCCGCCGACGGTCGTGTTGGCGGCCTTGGCGCTTGCGACGCTGCGGCTGGCGGCCAGGAGAAGGGCACCGACCGCGAGGTGCACGATGTTGTGCAGCGGGTTGACCTCGAAGATGATCAGCGTTTCGCCCTCGGTCTCGGCGAAGCCCGAGAAACCGGTGATGGCGAAGCCGAGGAGACCGACCAGCACGTACACCGCTCCGAAGACGGTGGCGAGCAGGCGGTTCGGGGAGGCAGACATCAGGTTCGATCCTTTCCGACCACGTCCGGGCGCCAGGACTGGCGCCCCGTTCAGGTCTGGTTCGGACCGGCTTCGCCCGCGGATGGGTCCTCCCGGCTGCGCAGGGCGGCGCGGCGCCGGCGGACGTACCGGATCCCGATGACCCCCAGGAACGCGCCGGCCGCACTCACCCACGCCCACGTGGGCTCGTCCAGCACGAGCAGCACCACGAGCGCCAGCGCCCAGAGCACCGTGCCGAGCGTGATGATCGCGACGTCGTCGGTCTCCATCGGTGGTGGGTCCGGCTGGCGTGGCGGTGCCATGGCGGCGAGCGTACGTCGGGCACGCTGGTCCCGCGCCGACGACTCCATGTCGTACGACGTCTAGAGGTCCCTGCTCCGGCTCCTGTGAGGTAGCGATGTCCGGCTCGACGTCCCCGACCGGCACGACCGATCGCCGTGACGAGTCGCCCGGCGGCGGCTCGTCGTTCGACCGGTTCTTCCGGATCTCCGAGCGTGGCTCGACCGTCAACCGCGAGGTGCGCGGCGGTGTCGTGACGTTCTTCACGATGGCCTACATCATCGTGCTGAACCCGCTCATCATCGGCACCGTGCCGGACGCCGACGGCAGCTTCCTCGGCGGTGGCGGGGAGCCGAACATCCCGTTGGTCGCGGCCGCGACCGCGCTGGTGGCAGGAGTGCTCACCATCGCGATGGGGCTCGTCGCCAACTTCCCCTTGGCACTCGCGACCGGGCTCGGGCTCAACGCGTTCGTGGCCTTCTCGATCGCCTCGGAGATGAGCTGGGCCGACGCAATGGGCTTGGTGGTGATCGAGGGTCTGGTCATCCTCGTGCTGGTCCTCACCGGCTTCCGCAAGTCGGTCTTCCACGCGGTGCCGACCGCGCTCAAGACAGCCATCAGCGTGGGGATCGGCCTGTTCATCGCGTTCATCGGGCTGGTCGACGCGGGCATCGTGCGGCGCAACCCGGACGCGGCCAACACCCCGGTCCCGGTCGGGTTCGGCGTCAACGGCGAGCTCGAGGGCTGGCCGACTCTGGTGTTCGTCGTCGGGCTGCTCGCGATGGTCATCATGGTCGTCCGCAAGGTGAAGGGCGCGATCCTGATCGGGATCGTCGGTGCGACCGCGCTCGCCGTCGTCATCGAGGCCATCGCCGACATCGGGCCGAGCTTCATCGCGCCGGGCGAGGTGAACCCGCACGGCTGGGGCCTGAACGTTCCCGCGTTGCCGGACAGCTGGGTGGACACGCCGGACTTCGGGCTGCTCGGCGAGTTCAGCCTGCTCGGCTCGTGGGACCGGGTGGGCTTCATCGCCGCACTGCTGTTCGTCTTCACCCTGCTGCTGGCCGACTTCTTCGACACCATGGGGACGATGACCGCCATCGGCGCCGAAGCCGACCTGCTCGACGAGGACGGCACCCCGGTCAACGCGCAGCGCATCCTGGTCGTCGACTCGGTGGCCGCCGCCGCGGGTGGCGCGGGCGCCGTGTCCAGCAACACGTCGTACATCGAGTCGGCCGCCGGGGTCGGGGAGGGCGCACGGACCGGGCTCGCCAGCGTCGTGACCGGTGTGCTGTTCCTGCTCGCGACGTTCCTCGCGCCGATCGTGGCGATCATTCCCTACGAGGCCGCCACCCCGGCCCTCGTCGTGGTCGGCTTCCTGATGATGATGCAGGTCCGCGGCATCGCCTGGGACGACGTCGAGATCGCGCTGCCGGCGTTCCTCACGATCATCCTGATGCCCTTCGCGTTCTCCATCACGGTGGGCATCGGCGCCGGCTTCGTGAGCTACGTCGTCATCAAGGCCGTTCGCGGCAAGGCCGCCCAGGTGCATCCGCTGTTGTGGGGGGTCGCTGCCGCGTTCGTCCTCTACTTCGCCATCGACCCGCTCGAGCAGATCCTCGGCGTCTCGTAGCCCTCCGGGGTCACCGTTCCGCGACGGCCTTCGGATGCTGGCGCGGCCGGGTCGGCCGCGCGAGAATTCCTGCAACAGTCACTGCGACGCGAGGGCGGGACGCCATGACGATCGAAGGCATCATCGGTGCGCTCATCATCGGCCTCATCATCGGCGCTCTGGGGCGGCTGGTGCTGCCCGGCAAGCAGGACATCCCGATCTGGCTCACGATCGTCGTGGGCATCGCCGCTGCGCTCGTCGGCTCCGCCATCGTCGGGCCGATGCGCGACACCGACGGCGTGGACTGGGTCGAGCTGATCGTGCAGGTCGCGCTCGCCGCGGGCGGCGTGGCCCTGGCGGCCAACCTGCGCGGCCGCGGCCGGAAAACGATCACGCGACCGTGATCGTTGCCCCCCGGGCGCGATGAATTCGGTGCGGTCGGGGGCTATCTCGCGCGGTCGGGACCGACAGCTGACGCACCCGAGGCGCTCCGGGCTGCGTCTCGACCGCAGATTTCACACGAACGCAAAGAAGGCGCACAGGTTCTCGCAACCTGCGAGCGGCATCGTGCGGGCACAGCCCAGGGCCAGAGCGGGCCCGCCCGACACGTGAGCAGGTCGACGATGACCCAGATGACCGTCACCGGCCTACGGCCGACGTACGTCGCCGTGGCACTCGACGACGAGACCCCTCCCGGCGAGGGCGCCCGCGACCTCACCGCCCAGCTCCGTCAGCTCTTCACCGAGGGGGCGTCGACCGTGCTGGTGGACATGTCGAGGGTGCGCCGGCTGTCGTCGGACATCGTCGCGGCGCTGCTGTGGGCCCGCCGGGAGGCGCGGTCTCGGGGCGGGAGGGTGGTGCTGCACGCCCCGAACCGGCGCAGCGCCTCGCTGCTGGCCCGCTCGGAGCTCGGCCGCCTGTTCGAGGTGGACCTGGCCGCAACAGCCCCCTCGCCGTGGCGGCACCCGTGACCGCCATAGCGGTCACGTCTCCGGACGTCCACCTGTCGCTCGACGGCTGGCAGGTGGAGGTCGCCGGGCGGCAGCCCGGCCTCACTCGCGTGACTCGCGTCGGCCCCGAGCTGCACGTGCGGGTCGGCGACCGCCTCCCGGACGGCGCGGGTTCGGCAGAGCCGGCGCGCTGGTTGCTGCGGAGCCTGCTCACCGCCGACCTCCATGCCGACGGGACGGTGCGGCTGGTGACCCGATGCTCCCCGCCGGCCCTCGTCGTTACCGGCCATGGCGCCTCGTTGCTTCCGTCCGACTGCCGGGCCAGCGCACGCAGCCGGCTGCAGCCCGGGGACCTTCTCGTCATGTGCTCGGCGTCGACGCTGGACGGGGACCCGGAGGGTCTCGTCACCCTCCTGCAGGACGGGGCGGAGCGAGCACGCCACGTGGACCCGGCGCGGCTCGTCCGTCACCTGGTCCGCGGCTGCATGTCTGGTGCGGCGGCCGTCATCCGCCGGCAGGGGTGATCGATGGCCGACGGCGACATCCACACACTGCCGTACGGACACAGGTGGGCCAACCGCGTCGAGGGCGACGACGACGTGGCGAACATCTTCGACGACAAGGCCCATGCGACTGCCGCCGGTGCCCGGATGGCCGAGGCGGGCGGAACCCGGCATCTGGTGTACCAGGATTCGACAGTGTCGCCGACACAGTCACCGGTTGACGCTCCCTGACCCGACGGCCTGGCGCAGGTGGTTTACCGGGTCTTCTCTATCGGCAGACCGGCCGCTGCCCACTCCGGGTAGCCGTCCTCGAGCCGCGCCGCCCGGTACTTGCGGCGGGTCAGGACGCGAACGGCGTCGTCGGCGTACACGCAGTAGGGGCCGCGGCAGTACGCGACGACCTGCCGGTCCTTCGGCAGCTCGCGCAGCCGGCGGGTCAGCTCGCCGACCGGCAGCGACACCGCCCCGGCGACGTGCCCGGCGGCGTACTCCGGCTCGGGGCGCACGTCGAGCACCACCACGTCCCCGTCCCGCAACCGGCGGGCCAGTTCGTCCCGGGACACCGTCGACAGCCTGGAGCGGTCCCCGAGGTAGGTCGCGGCGAGCCGGTCCAGCTCGGCGACGTGCTCGGCCGCGACGTCGCGCACCGCGGCCCACAGCTCACCGACCCGCGGGCCGGCGAGCGAGTAGTGGATGCGGTTGCCGTCGCGGCGGGTGCCGACCAGTCCGGCCCGCAGCAGCAGCTGAAGGTGCTGGGAGGTGTTCGCGACCGACTGCCCCAGCTCCCCGGCGATCTCCTCGACGGAGCGCTCACCCTGGGCGAGCACGTCGACGATCTCGGCGCGGCGGCCGTTGCCGAGCGCCTTCGCGACCGCGGCGAGGCCGACGTAGAGGGCGTCCTTCGCCGCGCGGTCTCCCACTCGTCCACCCCCTCACCAAACCTATTCAAGGGAACGCTTGACGAGCATAGCTTCGTCCGGCAAGTATTCAAGTGTCTTCTTGAGCTCGTGGAGGTATTGCGTCATGGGTGAGCCGCTGGTCGTACCTGTGGTGGACGCGGGGCTGGGCAACAGCGCCTACCTGGTCGACCTCGGTGACGGCCGGGCCCTGGTGGTGGACGCCAGCCTGGACCTGCGCGCGGTGCGCACGGCCGCCGACAAGCGCGGGCTGCGGGTCGGCTTCGCCGCCGACTCCCACCTGCACGCCGACTTCCTCACCGGGGCCCGTCAGCTCGCCGCCACCGACGGTGCGACCGTGCTCGCGTCGGCGGCCGGGCGGCGGAAGTACCCGCACAACGGCCTCATCGACGGGGACGAGGTCGACCTCGGCGGGCTGCGGCTGCGCGCACTTGCCACACCGGGGCACACCGACGAGCACGTGGCGTTCCTGCTGCTTGACGATGACGCCCCCGTCGGGGTGTTCACCGGCGGCTCGCTGCTCGTCGGGGCGGCGGCCCGCACCGACCTCGTCGACCCGCACCGCACGGAGGAGCTTGCCCGCGCCCAGTACCGGTCGCTTCATCGGTTGACGACCCTGCCTGACGACGCCGCGGTGTGGCCCACCCACGGCGCAGGTTCGTTCTGCTCCGCCCCGCCCGGCGCCGAGCGGACGAGCAGCATCGGTGCCGAGAAGGCCACCAACCCGCTGCTGCGTGCCGAGGACGAGGACGCGTTCGTCGTCGCCCTGCTCGGCTCGCTGGGCTCGTACCCGCCGTACTTCGCCCGGCTGGCCGAGGCGAACCGCCGCGGCCCGGCCGTCCTCGCCGACGACCCGGCCCTGGCCACGGTCGAGCCCATCCGCGCCTGGAACATGGTGCGCTCGGGCGCGCTGCTGGTCGACACCCGGCCGGTGGTGCAGTTCGCGGCCGGCCACGTCGCCGGGTCGCTCTCCATCCCGCTGCGGGACGCCTTCGTGACCTGGCTCGGCTGGCTCGCGCTGCCCGACCGGCCGCTGCTCGTGCTGCGCGGCGACGACCAGGACCCCGACGAGATCATCTGGCAGACCACCAAGATCGGCTACGACTCGGTGGTTGGCGAGCTCGCCGGTGGCTTCGCCGGCGCCACAGCCGCCGGGCTGCCGACGACCCGCATTCGGCTGCTCGGACCCGACGAGGTGACCACGACGGACACCCGCCGCGTCCTCGACGTCCGGCAGCGCTCAGAGTTCACCGCCGGGCACATCCCCGGCGCCGTTCACGTCGAGCTCGGCGACCTCCCGACCAGGCTACTGGGCGGAGGGTCGTTCGTGGTGACGTGCGAGCACGGGGAGCGCGCTACGACCGGGGCCAGCCTCCTCGAGCGGGCCGGGCACGGCGACGTCGCCGTCATGGTCGGCGGGCCGGGCGAGTGGGCAGCCGCGCACGCCACGCCGCTGGCGACCGC
>JBOGDX010000128.1:0-7341 GCA_050743225.1 Actinomycetes bacterium
CGGTCGAAGCGCGTGCCGAGGAGCCGCCGCTGCTCGAACCGGTGCTGCGGCCAGGCGACGCCCTCTACCTTCCGCGCGGCTACCTGCACTCGGCGGAAGCTCTCGGCGAGGTCGCCTGCCACCTGACGGTCGGCGTCCATCCGGTCACGCGGGAGGCCGTGCTCGACTCCCTGGTCGCCGTGGTCATGGACGGGCCCGCGCTTCGGTCGTCGTTGCCCCTCGGCATCGACGTCGGCAACCCGTCGGACGTACAGCCCGAGCTGAAAGCGACCGTCGACGCCCTGATGGAGCGCCTCCGGGCCGTCACGGCCGCCGAGGTCGCAAGCTACTTGGGCACCCGCCTGGCGGGCAGCAACCGGCCAGCCCCGCTCGGTCCGCTGGCCCAGGTCGCCGCCCTCGAGACGCTCTCGCCGGACTCGGTGCTCGTCGCCCGCAGGGCGCAGCGCCTCGTGGTCTCGACCGAGGGGGAGCGGCTGCTGCTGCGGCTCGCCGACCGCACCGTCTCGATGCCGCTGGGCTGGGCGAAGGCGGTCCGGGAGCTGCTGGACGGCGACCGGATCCGGGTCGGTGACCTGCCCGGCCTCGACGGCGACGAACCGATTGTCCTGGCGCGGCGGCTGGTCCGCGAGGCGGTCGTCGTGGTCGACTCCGCCACGTGACCGCCCCGCCCGGCCAACGCTGCTCGTTGGCGGCCCGGCTACGCGACGACTCGATGACCGGCACGGCCGCACCGGCCGCCGGCTTCTTGCTGCTGGAGCAGCCGGGCGGATGGGGCCGCCAGGCGCTCACCAGCTCACACCTCGATCCCGACATCGGCCGGGCGGTGTCCGCTCGTGCCATCGGGCTCGGCCTCCGGGTGCTGCTGATCCGCCGTCCGGGGCGGCACCCAGCGCCCGCCCGCAGGCGATGGGCCGTCGTCAGCTCTCGGTCCGGGCGGGAGATGACCTGGTGGGGCGCCTTCGGTGGCGACGAGGAGCTGCTCAGCCTCCCCCTGGACGGCAGTGCGGGCACACCGTCGCAGGACTCGTTCTTCCTCGTCTGCACGCACGGCCGTCACGACACGTGCTGTGCCATCGAGGGCAGGCCGGTTGCCGCCGCCCTGCACCGCGTCCGCCCCGGCGCCGTCTGGGAGTGCTCGCACGTGGGTGGGGACCGGTTCGCCGCCAACGTCGTGGCGCTCCCGCACGGCCTCTACTACGGGCGGGTGTCGCCCGAGGACGCCAAGGAGCTGGTCGCGGCGCACGACCGCGGTGAGGTGCTTCCGCACCTGTTGCGGGGCCCCTCCATGACACCCCCGGCGGCGCAGGCCGCCATCGCGCACGCCCGGGTCGTCCTCGGCGAGAGGCGGCTGGACGCGCTGACCCCCGCCGGAACGATCCACCTGGGCGGCGGGCGGTGGCAGGTCCGGCTGCGGCGCACTCCGCGAAACCTCATCGCCACGGTTCAGGCGTCGGCGGCCCCCGAGGCCGGGCTGCTCACCTGCCACGCCACGAACCCGGCCCACCCGCCGCGGTTCGAGGTGATCGACCTCGTCGAGGTGGACTGACAGGTCGTGTGGGCGCCCGGACGTACGGTTCGCCGGGCGGTCAGGAGCGGGGCAGCTCGACTCGAGAGGGTGCGCCGCCCCTTCCCTGGCCATGCGCCGCCTCGTCGTAGGACACCTGGCAGAAGCCGTGGTTGCAGTAGCCGTGCGGGTTCTTCGCGAGGTACCCCTGGTGGTAGTCCTCGGCGTAGTAGAACTCGCCGGCCGCCGACGCCGGCCTGATCTCGGTTGCTATGTCGCCGTACCCGGCCTCCTTGAGCGCCTGCTGGTAGCGCGTCCGGGAGGCCTCCGCTGCGGCGAGCTGCGCGTCCGTCGTCGGGTAGATCGCCGACCGGTACTGCGTCCCCACATCGTTGCCCTGCTGGTTGGGTGTGGTCGGGTCGTGGTTCTCCCAGAACGCCTTGAGCAGCACCTCGATGTCCACGCGGGTCGGGTCGTAGACGACCTGGACTGCCTCGGCGTGCCCGGTGCGGGAGGTACTGGCCTCTTCGTACGTCGGGTTGGGCGTGTACCCGCCCTGGTAGCCCGCCGCGGTGGAGTAGACGCCCGGGATCTGCCAGAAGATCCGCTCGACACCCCAGAAGCAGCCCATGCCGAACGAGATCACCTCGTGGCCGGCCGGCCATGGGCCGGTGAGCGGTGTGTCGAGCACCACGTGCCGTTCCGCCACCGGCATCCGGTCGTCCCGCCCCGGCAGGGCCTCGTCGGCGGACACCATCGTGGTCTTGCGTCCGAAGAACATGTCGTCGACCTCCGTCTCGGACAACTCAGTCCCGGCGTGAGGTGTTCCGTTTCAGTCGCGCAGCAGCGGCCGGGTGAGGCAGGTAGGGCCGCCGTCGCCGTTGTTGATCTCCGTCGCAGCGTACGTGTGCACCTCGACGCCCGCCCGCTGCAGCGTCGCGCGGGTGCGTGGCGCGCTCTCGGCCATGACGACCACGCCCGGCCGGATGGCGAGGATGTTGCAGCCCTGGTCGTCGAGCTCGTCCGGGTCCGCGGGAAGGGTCCGGTAGCCCCGCTCGGTGAGCATCTCCAGCAGCGGGACCGGCGCCAGTGGCTCGAAGACGACCGCCAGATCGGGTGCCACGGGAGACACCACGCTCATCAGGTGCATGACGTGGGCGGCGCCACGATGGTGCGGGAGGTCGGCCCGTTCTACGGTGACTCCCTCGCGCCCGAGGATCTCGGCGAGCTGGGTGTGCGCGGCCGCGTTGGTGCGGTAGCCGCGGCCGACCGCCAGGGTCGCCTCGTCCAGCCAGCACATGTCCCCGCCGTCGGCCCTCGCGGCGCCGGTGAGACGGCCGACGACCGGCACGCCCGCCTTCTCGACCTCGGCGACGAGGAACGTGGGCTCGTCGCGACGCGCCGGCTTCACCATCTGGAGCTCGATCGCCCCGGAGCCAGTGACGAACACCGGGTCGTAGGCGAAGCACGCGTCCACCATGCCGTCGGGCGCCTCCACGACGACGACCTTGACACCGAGCGACTCGAGCAGCTCCACGAAGCCGTCGTGCTCCCGCAGCAGCTCCGTCGTGTCAGGTGCGCGCCAACCGGCGCCGACGAAGTCGCCCGACGTGGTGGGCCGGACGACCAGCACCCGACGCAGGTCGGCCGACATGGACCTGACACCCGACACGGAGGAGGTCGCCATGCCTCGGGCTAGCGCTGCTCGAGTGTCGTCAGCCGGGCCTCGATGGCACCGAGGGCCGCCCGGACAGTCACCAGCTCGTCCTTGACGGCGCCGAGCACCGTGCGGACCTCGCCCCGCCACTCGCCGAACTCGCCCTGCAAGTCGCCGAACTCGCCCCGAAGCCCGCCGAACTCGCCGCGCAGGTCCCGGACGTCCTCGCGGACGTCGCCGATCCGGCTGCTCAGCACCCCGGCCATGGCCACGACCGCCGTCAGCGAGGTGGCGAGACCACCCAGCATCGCGGTGACGAGCAGCTCCGTGGGGACCACGGCCCGAGCCTACGTCGGTGGCCGTGACCCCACCTCTCCTCCGTCCACAGCCAGCGCCCGCCACTCGTCGGCGAGCATCGCGTAGTCCAGCTCGTCGCACCACTCGCCCTTAACCCACTCGTTCTGCAGCAGGTGCGCCTCGCGTCGCATGCCGAGCCGTTCCAGCACTCGCCAGGACCCGGTGTTGCGCGCACCTCGCTGACCCAGATCAGCGCCGCGTCGCCGACGACCTCGCCGGTCTCCCGCAGTACCGCAAGCGGGTTCAGCCCGTCGCCCTCGTACCGCAGCGCGATGCGGCCGATCTTCTCTCTAGCGTGTCGCGGACCTCGCCCTCCGTCATCACGTCCCAGTAGAGGTAGCGCGTCACCTCCTCGAGCGTGTGCATCGCACGGACCTCGTCGAGGTCGCTGGTCTCGTACGGCCGCAGGTCGAGCCGCTCGGTCCGCAGCGGCCAGGACGCTTCGAGCACCGGACGAACGTAGCCGTACGCTGCGCGCATGCAGTTCGAGACGCTCGCGATCCACGCCGGACAGGAGCCCGATGCGGCAACCGGTGCCGTCGTACCCCCGATCTACCAGGTGTCGACCTACAAGCAGGACGGCGTCGGCGGTCTGCGCGGCGGCTACGAGTACAGCCGCAGCGCCAACCCGACCCGCACCGCCCTGGAGGAGTGCCTGGCGGCCGTCGAGGGGGGCCGGCGGGGGCTGGCGTTCGCGTCCGGGCTCGCCGCCGAGGACACGTTCCTGCGTACGACGTGCAAGCCGGGCGACCACGTCGTCATCCCCGGCGACGCGTACGGCGGCACGTACCGTCTCTTCGCCAAGGTCCTGGAGCGCTGGGGTCTGGACTACACCCCGGCCGACGGCCACGACGTGGACTCCTTCCGGTCCGCCATCGCTGCGGGTCGCACCAGGGTGGTCTGGGTCGAGACCCCGACCAACCCGCTGCTCGGGATCGCCGATATCGCCGCGATCGCGGATCTGGCGCACGACGCAGGCGCGCTGCTCGTGGTCGACAACACGTTCGCGTCGCCCTACCTGCAGCAGCCGCTGTCGCTGGGGGCGGACGCGGTCGTGCACTCGACCACGAAGTACATGGGCGGGCACTCCGACGTCGTCGGTGGCGCGCTCGTGCTGGCCGACGACGAGCTCGGCGAGCAGGTGGCCTACCACCAGAACGCGATGGGTGCCGTCGCCGGGCCGTTCGACGCCTGGCTCGTTCTGCGCGGCATCAAGACGCTCGGCGTGCGGATGGACCGACACTGCGCGAGCGCGGAGCGCATCGTCGAGGTCCTGTCGGCCCACCCGAAGGTGACCGAGGTGCTCTACCCCGGGTTGCCCGACCACCCCGGGCACGAGGTCGCGGCCAAGCAGATGAAGGCCTTCGGCGGCATGGTCTCGTTCCGGGTGCAGGGCGGGGAGGAGGAGGCCGTCGCCGTCTGCAACCGGGCCGAGGTGTTCACCCTGGGCGAGTCCCTCGGTGGTGTCGAGTCGCTGATCGAGCACCCGGGCCGGATGACGCACGCGTCGGCCGCGGGCTCGCCGCTCGAGGTGCCCGGTGACCTCGTCCGGCTCTCGGTCGGCATCGAGGCGGTCGAGGACCTGGTCGAGGACCTGACCCGGGCCCTCGGGTAGGTGGCGCCCTCCCGCGTCGCCTGTGTCGACGTCGGGTCGACCTTCACCAAGGCCGCGCTGGTCGATCTGGGATCCGGCGAGCTGCTCGGCACCGCCTCGCACCCGACGACCATCGGCACCGACGTCATGGACGGCCTGGACGCGTGCCGCGCCTCGCTCGGCGTCGGGGCTGACGATGCCACGCTCGCCTGCTCCAGCGCGGGTGGGGGGCTGCGGCTCGCCGTCGTCGGGTACGAGCGAGAGGTCACCGCCGAGGCGGGCTTCCGGGTGGGGCTCTCCGCCGGTGCCCGGGTCGTTCACGTCGCGGCCGGACCGATGACGACCGCCGACGTCCGCTCGCTCGCCGCCGACCGGCCCGACGTGGTCCTGCTCGTCGGTGGCACCGACGGCGGCAACGCCGAGGTGCTGCTGCACAACGCCGGCCGACTGGCCACCTCTCGGCTGCGGGTCCCGGTCGTGGCCGCCGGCAACGCGGAAGCGGTCGGCGACGTCGTCTCGGTGCTCGAGGGACGCGGAAAGCCGGTTCTCGACGCGCCGAACGTCCTGCCCGAGATCGGTCGGCTCGACCCGCGACCCGCCCGGGCGGCGATCCGCGAGGTGTTCATCCGGCACGTGATCGGCGGCAAACGGCTGACCCGACGAGCCGACTTCCCCGCGATGGTGCGCGCCGCGACACCGGACGCGGTGCTGTCCGGCGTCGAGCTGCTGGCCGACGGCGCCGGCGACGTGCCCGGTGTGGGCGACGTGCTGGTCGTCGACGTCGGTGGCGCCACGACCGACGTCTACTCGGTGGTCACCCCGCAGGGTGAGGACGCCGTGCTCCGCAAGGAGGTCGTGGAGATCATGTGGCGAAGCCGCACCGTCGAGGGCGACCTCGGGATCCGCTGGAACGCGGCCGGGGTCGTCGACGCCGCGGCGGCCGAGCGGCTCCTCACCGGTGGAGAGGAGGCCAGCCTGCGCCAGGCAGCGCAGGATCGCGTTGCCGACCCTTCGTACCTGCCGGGCTCGGACGATGAGCGGGCCGTGGACGCCCGCCTCGCCGAGCTCGCCGTGACCGTCGCGCTGCGCCGGCACGGCCGAGGTAGCAAGGACCTGCGCGAGGTGCGGCTGGTGGTCGGCTCGGGCGGTGTGCTGCGTCACGGCTCGCCGGCGCTCAGGCAACAGGTCCTCGGGCCCGCCACGTCCGACTTCGCGGGGTCTTGGCCGCTGCCCGAGCGGGCCCGGACGGTCGTCGACGCGTCGTACGTCCTGGCCGCTGCCGGCCTGCTTGCCTCCGATCACCCCGCGACCGCGGCCCGGCTCCTCCAGCGCCACCTGTAGTGCGGCTGGGACACGGTTAGGCGGGCTGTGGGTCGGCGGGGGGCTCGGCGTCCATCCGGTGCCGGGTCTCGGTCGAGAGCAGGGCCGTCACCAGGGCTGCCGCGAGCACCCCCGCGGTGACCCCCCACGCGGCGCCGAAGGAGTAGCGGTCGGCGAGGTACCCGGCGGCGAGCGGCCCGACGACCGCGCCCAGGTCGGCTGACATCTGGAAGACCGCGACGACGGTGCCGCCCCGGCCGGAGACCACGTCGCCGACCGCGGCACTCGGGGCCACCCCGAGGAATGCCGAGGAGACGCCGAACACCGCCATGGAGGCGACGAAGACGGCGAGGTGGTCGCTGACGGCCAGTGCCCCCATGCTGATCGTCGCCAGAGCGGCGCCGGCGATCATGCCGGGCCGGCGCCCGACCCGGTCGGTGAAGCCACCCACTGCGAGCAGCGAGGCGCCCTGAGTCGCGGCCGACACGAGCAGGCCGACGCCCACCCAGGTGGCGGAGGCCCCGATGCCCTCGACGACGAAGAGCGGGATCAGCGAGCTGCGGACCCCGAACAGCGCCCACCCGTTGCCCAGGTTCGCGGTCAGGGCCGCCCGGTAGCCGGAGACCTTCACGGCGTCCCCGAGTGAGGTCCGGTCCGGCGGCGCGGCGCCCTTCTCCAGGTCGTGCAGCGGGGTGTGGGTGAGGAAGAGCATCCCGATGCCGCCCGCGACGGCGAGCGTCCCGGCGTACACGAAGAACGGGGCGCGTAGCGAGATGTCGGTGAGGGGCCCTCCGATCGCCGGGCCCGCGATCGCGCCGACCAGGAAACCGGTCTGCCACATGCTCGTGGCCCGGCCGCGCTGGTCCGCGTCGACGACGCGCAGCAGCAGCGAGACCGCCGCCACCGTGA
>JBOGDX010000129.1:0-7331 GCA_050743225.1 Actinomycetes bacterium
GTTCGAGGACGAGGTCGCCGAGTCCGGACGGCGTGTCGCGCTCGACGCAGGCTTCGACCCTGTGGAGGCCGTCGAGGCGGGCCACGGACACGTGGCCATGATCGTCCTCCGGGTGGCTCAGCTCGGATGTGCGGCGACGAGGCTACGCACCGCCAGCCTGTCGGGCTTGCCGGAAGCCAGCAGCGGCAGCATCCCGAGCACCACGACCTCGCGCGGCAGCGCGGCGGGCTCGAGCCGTTGCCCGGCGTACGCCCGCAAGTCCTCGACCGTCGGGGGCGCCGTCGGGTCGGCCGGCTGCACGACGGCCACCACGCGTTCGCCCCACTCGGCGTCCGGTCGCCCGACCACCGCGACGGCCGCGACGCCGGGGTGTCCCCCGAGCACCCGCTCGACCATGGCCGCCGGCACGTTCTCGCCACCGGACACGACGACGTCGTCCGCGCGGCCCAGCACCTCGAGCCGGCCCTCGGCCGACCAGCGGCCGACGTCCTGGGTGACGTGACGCCCGCCGACCAGCGACTCGGCCGTCAGGTCCGGGCGCAGCCGGTAGCCCGCGAACACGACAGGTCCCCCGACACTGACCCGGCCGTCCACCCCGACCGTCACGTCGACGCCGTCCAGCGGCTCGCCGTCGTACACGCACCCACCGCAGGTCTCCGACATCCCGTACGTCGTGACGACCCGGACGCCCGCCCCCTCCGCGCGGTCCTTCAGCTCGGCCGAGAGGGCCGCACCCCCCACGAGCACCGCGTCGTACGTCGTGAGGTCGATGCCCGCGTCGAGCAGCCGGCGCAGCTGGGTCGGCACGAGCGACGTGTAGTGAGGCGTTCTGGGGTGCAGCCGCGACGTGGCCGCTGAGAAGGCGTCGACGTTGAAACCGGCGTAGAGGTCGAGCACCTCGGGGCGGGTGCGCGCCAGCAGCGACCGGACCAGCACGGTCAGGCCGGCAACGTGGGTGACCGGGAGAGCCAGCACCCACTGGCCTGGCCCGCCGAGCCGCTCGTGGGTCGCCCGGGCCGAGTGGCGCAACGCGTCGGCGGTGAGCAGGACCCCTTTGGGCTCGCCGGTGGAGCCGGACGTCGGGACGACCAGCGCGACGTCGTCGCGCTCCAGCGGCCGCGACGGGTCCATCGCCGCCAGCACAGCACTGCGCGTGCCCCCGGTCGGCAGTGGGAGCAGCGCCGGACCAGCGCCGTCGAGCGCGGCGGCCAGTGCCGGCACGAGCGTGGTGAGCACATCTGCCCGGGTGGGGGCGGTGAGCGCCCGCAGCTCACGCACGTCAGTAGTACCAGGGGAAGCGTGACCAGTCGGGGTCGCGCTTCTCGAGGAACGCGTCGCGGCCCTCGACCGCCTCGTCGGTCATGTAGGCCAACCGGGTCGCCTCGCCGGCGAACACCTGCTGGCCCATGAGCCCGTCGTCCACCAGGTTGAAAGCGAACTTCAGCATCCGTTGCGCGGTGGGGCTCTTGGCGTTGACCTCGACGGCGACCTCGAGCGCCGTCCGCTCCAGGTCCGCGTGGTCGGCCACGATGTTGACCGCGCCCATGCGCTGCATGTCCTCCGCGGTGTACGTGCGGCCGAGGAAGAAGATCTCTCGGGCCGCCTTCTGCCCGACCATCCGGGCGAGGTAGGCCGACCCGTAGCCCCCGTCGAAGGACCCGACGTCGGCGTCGGTCTGCTTGAACCGCGCGTGCTGCCGGCTTGCGATCGTCAGGTCGCACACGACATGCAGCGAGTGCCCCCCGCCGGCCGCCCAGCCGTTGACGACGGCGACCACAACCTTCGGCATCGTGCGGATCAGCCGCTGCACCTCGAGGATGTGCAGCCTGCCGCCGGCGGCCCGGACTCTGGCCTCGTCGACTGCGCTCATGCTGTCTGCGGTGTCGCCGGTCGCGTACTGGTAGCCGCTGCGGCCCCGGATCCGTTGATCCCCGCCGGAGCAGAACGCCCACCCACCATCCTTCGGCGACGGTCCGTTCCCGGTCAGCAGCACGCACCCGACGTCGGGGGTCATCCGCGCGTGGTCGAGCACGCGGTAGAGCTCGTCGACCGTGTGCGGGCGGAAGGCGTTGCGTACCTCCGGCCGATCGAAGGCGACCCGCACTGTGCCGCGACCGGGACCCTCAATGGTCGCCCGGTGGTACGTGATGTCGGTGAGGTCGAAGCCTTCCACCGGTGCCCAGGCGTCGGGATCGAACAGGTCGGAGACGGATTCGGTTGGCACGTCGGTGAGGATAGGCGCATGCCCGTCGCCGCCCGACTGCTCGACGACGCGATGCCGCGGTGGAGCGTGCGGGAGCGTCACTCACGGGACGTGGCCGCACCGGTGGACGCGGTGTGGTCGGCACTCCTGACGACCCCCGTGGCGGACCTGCCGCTCACCCGTGCGTTGATGTCGGTTCGCAGCCTCGGGCGCTACCGGTGGGGCGGGATGCGGACGCCGGTCGTTGAGGCGCTCCCGCCCAAGGAGGTCGCCCGCCGCGCACCGAACGAGCTGCTCCTGAGCATGTCGGTGCCCGGTCGGCCGCTGGATATCGCGATGGACTTCCGGCTCGAGCGACACGGCCCCGGGACCACGCTGCGGACCGAGACCAGGGTGCACGCCGGGGATCAGCGGACCCGATGGGCCTTCCTCGCGTACTGGCTGGCGATCCGTGCGGGCAGCGGACTGATCCGCCGCGAGCTGTTGCGCGCGATCGCGCGCCGTGCGGAGTCGGCCGGTGCATGACGTCGTGGTGTGGTCCCTGCCGATGCGCACCCGGTTCCGCGGCATCGACGTCCGCGAGGGCGTGCTGTTGCGGGGCCCGGCGGGGTGGGGCGAGTGGTCGCCGTTCTGGGACTACGACACCGACGAGTGCGTGCCGTGGCTGCGCGCCGCGCGGGAGGCCGCTGACGGTGGGTGGCCGCCGCCCGTGCGCACGTCGGTGCCGGTCAACGTCACCGTCCCCGCGGTGGGGCCCGAGAAGGCGGGGGCGATCGTCCTCGCCTCGGACGGGTGCCGGACCGCCAAGGTGAAGGTCGCCGAGCCCGGTCAGTCGGACGGTGACGACGTCCAGCGGGTCGAGGCGGTCCGTGCCGCCCTCGGTCCCGACGGCCGCGTCCGGGTTGACGCCAACGGCGCGTGGGACGTCGACACGGCCGTACGCATGACGCGGCTGCTCGACCGCGCGGCAGGCGGGCTGGAGTACGTCGAACAGCCCTGCGCAACGGTCGAGGAACTCGCGGCGGTACGCCGGAAGGTCGATGTGCCCGTGGCCGCCGACGAGTCCATCCGCCGGACCGGGGACCCGCTGCGGGTCGCGCGGATGGGGGCCGCGGACGTGGCCGTGCTCAAGGTGCAGCCGCTGGGCGGCGTTGCCGCGTGCCTGCGGATCGCCGAGCAGGTCGGTCTACCGGTCGTGGTGTCGTCCGCCCTCGAGACGTCGGTCGGGATCGCGGCGGGCGTGGCGCTTGCCGCATCCTTGCCTGAGCTTCCGTACGCCTGCGGGCTGGCGACGCTGCAGCTGCTCGACGGCGACGTCACCTCGGCGCCGTTGCGCGTCGTCGACGGGCGCCTTCCCGTCGTACGCCCAGAGCCCGACCTGGTTTCGGTGGTCGCCGCCGACGACACGATGGAAACCCGCTGGCGCGACCGGCTCGCCTCCGTAGGGTCGCTTGAATGACCTCTCAACTGCTCAACGTCAGCTTCGACTGTGCCGACCCGTACGAGCTCGCCGGCTGGTGGAGCCAGGTCACCGGGCACCCGCGCGCAGACGGCGATCTCGCCGGTGACCCCGAGGCCTCGGTCGCCCTGCCAGGTGGCGGCGACCTGTTCTTCCAGGCCGTTCCCGAGACCAAGACGGTGAAGAACAGGGTGCACGTCTGCCTGGAGCCCGACGGGCCGCGCGACGCCGAGGTGGAGCGCCTGCTCGGGATCGGCGCGTCGATGGTCGCCGACCGGCGCGAGAGCGACGGCACGGGCTGGGCCGTGCTGGCCGACCCGGAGGGCAACGAGTTCTGCGTGCTGCGCAGTGCTGCCGAGCGAGCGGCGACGTCGCACACCTAGGGTCCTGCCCGTGAACCCGTCGACGGCGCTGGCCACGGTGGTCGTGGATGAGCTGGTACGCGGCGGCGTGCGGGAGGCCGTGCTCTCGCCGGGGTCGCGCAACGCGCCGCTCGCGTTCGCGCTGCACGAGGCCGACCGGGCCGGGCGCCTGCGCCTGCACGTCCGCATCGACGAACGCTCGGCGGGTTTCCTCGCGCTCGGGTTGGCGAAGGCATCGCGCAGGCCGGTGCCGGTGGTGACGACGTCCGGCACCGCCGCGGCCAACCTGCACCCCGCCGTCGTCGAGGCGGAGTACGCGCACGTGCCGCTGGTTGCGGTCACCGCCGACCGGCCCGTCGAGCTGCGCGGCGTCGGCGCCAACCAGACCATCGACCAGGTCCGGCTCTACGGCCGCTCGGTGGCGTTCTTCTACGACCTCTCCGTCGACTCCGAGCCGACGGTCGGCCGGTGGCGCTCCGTCGTCGACCGTGCCTTGGGCGAGGGGCAGGCGCGACCGGTGCACCTCAACATCGCCTTCCGCGACCCGTTGGTGCCGGAGGGGGACCCGCGCTGGCGGGAACCCCTCGACGACCCGCCCGAGGTGGAGCGCACCCACAGGGGCGGCCAGCGCGACTGGGGGTACGTTCCGCTCGCGGCAGGTGGGCGCACTGTCGTCGTGGCCGGCGACCAGGCACTGCCTGACCTCCGACGACTGGCCGAGTCAGGTGGCTGGCCGCTGCTGGCCGAGCCGAGCTCGGGAGCGCGTGGGGGGCCGAATGCGCTCGCCGCCTACCGGCTCTACCTCGATCGGGTCGGCGACGACATCGATCGGGTCGTTGTCGCCGGACGTCCAACCCTGTCCCGTCCGGTGACGCGTCTGTTGGCCCGGGACGACGTCGAGGTCCTCCGACTGCGCGACGACCAGCGCACCCCCGAGGTCGAGGGCCCTGCGGACGGCTCCTGGCTCGACGACTGGGTGGCGAAGGACCTGGCGGCTCGCGCGGCAGTGGAACGCGTTCTCGCCGACGAGCCGATCTGCGGGATCGGCGTCGCCCGGACGGTCGCGGCGATGGTGCCGGCCGCGGGGCTGTTGGTCGTCGGCTCCTCCAACGCGGTGCGCGACCTCGACCTCGCCGACCCCTGGGACGACCCGCCGCTGGTGCTCGCCAACCGGGGAGCCTCCGGGATCGACGGGACGGTGTCGACCGCGATCGGTGCCGCCCTGGCCCACCGGGGGCCGGCGTATGCCCTGCTCGGCGACCTCACCTTCCTGCACGACAGCAACGGCCTGGTCATCGGTCCGGGCGAGCCACGACCCGACCTGGCGATCGTTGTCGTCAACGACGACGGAGGCGGTCTGTTCACGCTGCTGGAGCAGGGGGCTCCCGAGCACGCGGCGGTCTTCGAGCGGGTCTTCGGCACGCCGCACGGCGTCGATCTGCGAGCGCTGTGCTCGGCGACCGGCACGTCCTACGTCATGGTCGATTCGCTCGACGAGCTCCGCGCCGAGCTCCGCACCGCCCATGGGGTGCGCGTCGTCGAGGTGCGCACCGACCGGTCCCGGACCCGAGACCTGCACGCCCGCCTGCGCTCCGCCGTGGAGGGGGCACTTCGATGACGGACGTCCGTCGGCTCGGCCCGCGCAACGCCACCCTCGACACGCAGGTACGAACGGCCGGGTGAGGTGTGCCGTCGCGAGCAGCCCACGTTCCTGCCCGGCCCGGGCCAGTAGTTCCGTCCGCGACCGGCGCGCGAGCTCCTGGTCCGCCTCGGACATCACCGGTGACCACGATCTGCTGCCCCCGCCCGTGACGAGCACTGACTGGTGACCGGGCGTGTGCCCCGGAGTCGGGAGGACGGTGATGGTCTGGTCGAGCCGATCGCGGGAGTCCGTGAGCAGTACCTCGCCGTCGACCTCCTGGAGCTGTCCGGCATCCCGCAGTGGGGCCACGACGTGGCGCATCGCCGTGTCCTCATCGGAGAGAGCGGCGACTTCGTCGTGCTGCACGACGTACCGGGCGTTCGGGAACACCGGAACCCCGGCGAGGTGGACCGACCACCCGCGGTGGTCCTCGTGCAGGTGGGTCAGGACCACTACGTCCACGGCCGTCGGCTTGACACCGGCGGTTCGCAGCTCGTCCGGGAGGTGACCCGGTCCGGGTGCCCACTCCGATGCGGGGCTGCCCTCCGGCCCGACACCGGTGTCGACCAGCGTGATCCCTCCCCGGGGATCGAGGATCGCGTAGCAGCGGAAGTCGAGGTTCCAGGTGCGGTCGCCGCCGAACGCTCCGGGGTCCAGGCGCCGTGCGCGCTCCCAGTGCTCCCCCGTCGCGTCGGGGAACGCCTCGTCTCGGCCGACGGGGAACGGGCCGGAGGCGTCGAGCAGCGCCACCACCTCGAGGGATCCGACCGAGATGGTCATCGGATGGCACGTCAACGGTCGAGGCACGTGCACACGCAGGCCTTGTTGCCCTCCGGATCGGCCAGGACCACGAACGACGGGGCTTCCTTGTCGTCGACCACGCGTCCACCCGCGGCGACCGCGGCCGCGATGCGCTCCTCTGCGACGTCGTGCGGCACCCAGAGGTCAACGTGAAAGCGCTGACGCGGAGTCTCGTGCGCGTCGGTGTGCTGGAACCAGAGCAAGGGCACCCGCCCGCTGGGATCGATGACGTCGTCGCCCTTGAGTGAGTTGGGTCTCCCGGTGAGCAAGGCAGCCCAGAACGGTCCGACGGCGGCGAGGTCGGCGGTGTCCAGGGCGAGTTCGAGTTCGGTGGGGGCGCTCGGCTCCGCGCCGATCCCCTGCTCGCGGGCGATCTCGCTGATCCGCCGGGCGAGGTCGATGTCGCGCTGGGTGACCTGGGAGACGTCGTGGCTGATCAGCTTCAGGTCCACGATGGGGTACGTCAGCGTCACGTCCGGATGGTGGTTGACTCGCTCGGCCGCCTCGGTGACGGCGGTGACGAACTTCAGGCCCGTGACGAAGTCGCCGGTGCGGAAGCGCGCGTGCAGGGCCTGGGCAAGCTTGCGCCAGTCGTCGAGGCCCGCGTCGAGGATCTGCTTGCTGGTGAGCTTCTCCATGCCCTCAGTATCGTCAAGCGGTTCCGCGGTACCTACGCCAAGGCCGAGAGCAGCGCCTTCATCCAGGTGCCAAGATCGTCCGGGGTACGCGCGGAGATGAGGTTTCCGTCGACGACCGTCGCGTCGTCGACCCAGTCGACCCCGGCGTTCTCCATGTCGTCGCGAATCGCGGAAACGCTCGTGGCCCGCCGGCCTTTGAGGATCTTCGCCGAGATCGGCACCCATC
>JBOGDX010000130.1:0-7325 GCA_050743225.1 Actinomycetes bacterium
GCCGGACTCGATCCGCACCCCGCCGTTTGACGTGCTGGGCTTCCAGGTGGTGGTCACGGCGAGCGCGCGGTGGGAGTGGACCTTCGATGAGGGGGTGATCAGGGGGTTCGACCGGCCGGGCGGGCGGTACCCGGACGAGTCGGTGTCTTGGACCTATCCGGCGAGGGGGGCGCGGGAGGTCAGCGTCACGACGTACTGGGCGGCGTCGTTCACCATCGACGGGGAGGGCCCGTTCGCGGTGCCCGGCGGCGAGATCAGCAAGACCGCCGGCCCGCTCACCGTGCCGGTGCGCGAGGCCCGGTCGGTGCTCGTCGGCGGCTGACCTCGGTCAGCGGGACTGAGCGATCGCGAAGCCCTCGCCAACCGCGGCTGCCAGCTCCTGGTAGGCCTCGAGCGTCTCCTCGTCGAGCTCGTCGAGGTCCAGTGCACTACCAGCCTCGAGGTGCGGGTCGTACGGGATGGTGACCACCGCGCGGCATCGCGAAGCGAAGTGGTCCTCGAGCTGCAGGACGTCGACGATCCCGCCTCCTGGGCGGACCGACGAGATGACCACGACGGCGTTGCGCGCAAGATGGGAGAGCCCATGCGCCTCCAGCCAGTCCAGCGTTGCGCTCGCGCTGCGGGCACCGTCGAGCGACGCCGAGCTGACGACGACCAGCGAGCTGGCGAGCCCGAGGACGCCGCGCATCGCGTCGTGCAGGAGGCCGGTGCCGCAGTCGGTGAGCACCAGGTTGTAGAAGCGCTCGAGCGTCTCCAGCGTGTCGATGTAGTCCTGCTCGCTGAGCGCAGACGACGCCCCGGGGTCGGAGTCGGACGCCAGGACCTCCAGTCGGGTGGGCGACTGCGACGTGAAGGCACGAACGTCGCCATATCGCGTCACCCGGTCGCGCGCCTCCAGCAGGTGGCGGATCGTGGCGCCGGACTCGCGCGTGATGCGCTCGGAGAGCGTGCCGCGGTCCGGGTTCGCGTCGACGGCGATGACGCGGTCGCCGCGGAGGTTGGCGAACATCGAACCAAGCGCCGCAGTGGTCGTCGTCTTCCCGACCCCACCCTTGAGGCTGATGACGGCGACCCGATGTGTGCCGTGCACCGGTGTCCGGGCGCGGGCCAGGAGGTCCGAACGCCGGCGGTCCTCGGGCGACAGCCCGAGGTTTACCTTTCCGCCGGTCAGCGTGAGCACGCCCTTGCGCCACCCGGACTGCGGGCGCTGGCGTCGCGTCCGCAGAACCGTGTCGGCTGTGAGCGACTCGGCGTCGTTGCGATCGGTTGCCGGCGGCACCGGTGGGATGTGCCAGTCGGGGACCGGCTCGGGCCTGGACAACGCGACGTACGGCGTGGCGGCGGCCGTCTCCGCATCGTCCCGGACCGGCTGATCCGGAGCCTCAGGCGGGGGTGGCATCGCCGTCTCGTGCTCCCATGGGGACACGGTGACCGACGGCGTCGGGGCGGTGAGGTCGACCACGACCGACTCCGTGCTCGGCCCGAGGTCGAACGTCGGGATGCCCTCCGTGTCCGAAAGCCCGTTCGACAGGTCGTCGTACTCCCGGGCCTCGCCGTCCGCGAGCCACGCGGGCTCCGGTGCATCGGGCCAGCTGTCATCGGGTCCGAAATCGGAATCGGTGAACAGGCTGTTTCGTCGCTCGGTCGCTTCGTCGTGTCGAGCCATATACCAGAGCCTAGCGACCGAATCGTCAGCATCTGTCCATGAGGCAGCATGGACTTCGATGACGACCATTGCCGATGCGCGCCGGGACCAGCCAGACGCGTGGGCCACGCTGCGCCGCGGCATTGCCCTTTCACCCGAGTTCCGCGACGGGCTCCCGGTGACGCTGCTCCTCGCCCTTGTGGCCACCGCTGGCCGCGTTCTGGTCCCCATCGCCGTCCAGCAGACGGTCGACGAGGGGCTTCTCCAGCCGGGCGGGCCCGACCCCGCACGGGTGCGGGCGGCGGTCGCGCTGGCGGCCGCGGCGACGTTGGTCACCGCGGTGGCTGCCTACCGACTCAACGTGCGTCTCTTCCGCACGACCGAGGGTGGGCTGGCCACGCTTCGGGTGCGCGCGTTCCGGCACGTGCACGACCTGTCGGTGCTCACCCAGAACGCCGAGCGTCGCGGGTCACTGGTCTCGCGGGTGACGAGCGATGTCGACACGATCTCGACCTTCATGCAGTGGGGCGGGCTCCTGATGGTCGTCAGCCTGGGACAGCTCGTCGTCGCAACGGCACTGATGGCGTTCTACTCGTGGCAGCTGACCCTGCTCGTCTGGGTCTGCTTCCTGCCGCTGTTCCTGCTGATGCGCACGTTCCAGCGCCGTGTCTCCGCGGCATACGCCGTCGTGCGCGAGCGGGTCGGCGACCTTCTCGGCGCGGTGTCCGAGGCGGTCGTGGGTGCGTCCACCGTTCGGGCGTACGCCATCGAGGACCGCACCGGCCGGCGGATCGATCAGGCCATCGAGAGCCACCGGTCGGCGGCCACGAGGGCCCAGGCACTGGTCGCCGGCACGTTCTCGACCGGCGAGGTCGTCGCCGGCATCGCGAACGCCGCCGTCGTCGTCGTCGGTGTCCTGCTCGGGATCGACGGTGACCTCACGCTCGGCGAGCTGCTGGCGTTCCTCTTTCTCGTGACCCTCTTCGTGGGCCCCGTGCAGATTGGGACCGAGGTGCTCAACGAGGCGCAGAACGCCATCGCCGGATGGCGCCGGGTGCTCGGGGTGCTGGACACTCCGGCCGACGTGGCCGACCCGGGGGCGTCCGGACGTACGCTCGAACGCGGCCCGATCGACGTTCGGTTCGAGCACGTCTCGTTCGCCTATCCCGGCGGGCCGACCGTCCTGTCGGACGTCGATCTCGTGCTGGCGCCGCGGTCGCGGGTGGCGGTGGTCGGCGAGACCGGGTCGGGCAAGACCACTTTCGCGAAGCTGCTCACTCGGTTGATGGACCCCGCCCACGGCCGGGTCGTGGTCGACGGGGTCGACCTGCGGGAGCTGTCGTTCGCCTCGCTGCGGACGCGGATCGTGATGGTCCCGCAGGACGGCTTCCTGTTCGAGGGCAGCATCGGGGAGAACGTGCGCTTCGGGCGCCCGTCCGCAACCGACGGCGATGTCGAGCTCGCCTTGACCGAGCTCGGGCTGCTCGACTGGCTCGACGGGTTGCCGCACCGGCTGGCGACGGATGTGGGTCAGCGGGGTGAGCAGCTCTCCGCCGGGGAGCGGCAGCTGGTGGCGCTGGCCCGCGCCTACCTGGCCGACCCCGACCTGCTGGTGCTCGACGAGGCGACCAGCGCCGTCGACCCCGGCACGGAGGTGCGCATCGCTCGCGCCTTGGAGGGCCTTACCCGCGGCCGGACCGCGCTGACGATCGCGCATCGGCTGTCCACGGCGGAGGCCGCCGACGACGTCATCGTCTTCGACGCGGGTCGGGTCGTGGAGCGCGGCCGGCACGCGGACCTGGTCGAGATGGGCGGCGTGTACGCGCGGCTGCACGCGTCGTGGGCGGCGCAGCAGCGGACCTGAGCGAGAATCGGCGCATGTCCTCGGACCTCGACCCGACGCTGGCGAACCGGCTCAAGCGCGACGCCGAGGGGCTCGTGGCCGCCGTGGTGCAGCAGCACGGGACCGGCGAGGTGCTGATGGTCGGCTGGATGGACGACGAGGCGCTGCGCCGAACGCTCACGACGGGGCGTACGACGTTCTGGAGCCGAAGCCGGCAGGCTTACTGGCGCAAGGGAGACACGTCGGGGAACGTGCAGTACGTCCGCGAGGTGCGGCTGGACTGCGACGGCGACGCGCTGCTCGTGACGGTCGACCAGGTGGGGTCGGCCTGTCACACCGGCACCCGCACCTGCTTCGACGCGGGCCTGCTGTCGGCGAGCCCTCGCTCCGGCACGGACACGTAGGCGCCGCCCCCTTACTGCCCTGCTGCAGGGTTCCGCAGCAGGGGAGTAGCGGGGCGGGTCGGGACACCGCGCCTGCCCGGGTTATCCACAGGTCCGGCTGTCGATGACGGATCCACAGCTTCTGGGCGTCGAGGGGGTCGGTGACCCGAAGGGGCGAAGACTCGGCGGGTGGACCAGGCTCTTCGCGCCCAGACCCTGGTTCGTGCCGTCCGCCGCCGGGGAGACCTCAGTCAACGGGAGCTGGCCCGAGCGGCTGGGGTGAGCCCACGTGCCCTCGCCGCCATCGAGGCCGGCGAGACGACCCATTCGTCCTTCCTCATCATCGCCCGGCTGGTCAACGCCGCAGGCTGCGACGTCATCGCCGTGGATGCCGATGGGCTACGGGTCCCGGAGACGGTCGGTGGCCTCCTCGATCGCGGCAATAGGTTCTTCCCGGCGCATCTCGACGTGCGGCCGGTCGAGAGGTTCGGGGACTGGTGGGGCGACTGGCCACTGCTGAGCACGCGGGCGCGGTCCATCTGGGACAGTGCCCCACGCCAGCGGCCGGAGCACACCTTCGACCTGTCCCGGTGGCGCCGGGACGGGCGTCTCCGCGAGCAGGCGGCCGCCGCACCCAGCACAATGACCGCCATGTCCTCGGACGTGGCGCCCGACCTGGCCGGGTTTCGCGAGCTCGCGAAGGACCGTCGCGTCATCCCGGTGACGCGGCGGCTCCTCGCGGACGGCGAGACGCCGGTGGGCATCTACCGCAAGCTCGCCGCCGGCCGGACCGGGACGTTCCTGCTCGAGTCGGCGGAGCATGGACGGGTCTGGTCCCGCTACTCGTTCGTCGGCGTCCGGTCCCACGCGACGCTGACCGAACGCGACGGGTTTGCCCACTGGGTCGGCGAGCCGCCGGTCGGTGTCCCCGTGGACGGCGACCCGCTGCACGCCCTGCGCGCGACGGTCGAGGCACTGCACACGGAACGCCTCCCCGGCCTGCCGCCGCTGACCGGTGGTCTGGTCGGCGTGATCGGGTACGACGCGGTGCGCCGGCTGGAGCGGCTGCCAGCCAGCGCCGTCGACGACCTGCACGTCCCCGAGCTGGCGATGATGCTGGCCACCGATCTCGCGGTGCTCGACCACGCCGACGGCTCGGTCCTGCTCATCGCGAACGCCATCAACTACGACGACACCGACGAGCGGGTCGACTGGGCGCACGCCGACGCCGTTGACCGGCTGGACCGGATGACGGCAGACCTCGCGACCCCGGCGCCGCCGACCGTGGCGGCGTTCGACGCGGCCGCCGTCCCGACGTACGACCGCGGCACGTCCAGCGACGACTACCGCGCGGCCGTGGACACGGTCAAGGAGCAGATCCGCTCCGGCGAGGCGTTCCAGGTCGTTGTCAGTCAGCGTTTCGCCATGCCGACGGAGGCGGACCCGCTGGACGTCTACCGGATGCTGCGCGCGACCAACCCGAGCCCGTACATGTACCTCCTGCGCTTCGACGGGTTCGACGTCGTGGGGTCCAGCCCAGAGGCCCTCGTGAAGGTCACCGAGGGACGGGCGCTGATGCACCCGATCGCCGGCACGAGGTGGCGGGGCGAGACGCCGGAGGAGGACGCGTCGCTCGCGGCCGAGCTCCTGGCCGACCCCAAGGAGCGCGCCGAGCACCTGATGCTGGTCGACCTCGGCCGCAACGACCTCGGCCGGGTGTGCGCACCCGGCTCGGTCGAGGTCGTCGACTTCATGTCCGTGGAGCGATACAGCCACGTCATGCACATCGTGAGCACGGTGGTAGGGAGGCTAGCGGCCGGCCGTACCGCGTACGACGTGCTCGCCGCCTGCTTCCCCGCGGGCACGCTCTCCGGGGCCCCCAAGCCTCGGGCGATGGAGCTCATCGAGCAGCTGGAGCCGACGCGACGGGGCGTGTACGGAGGCTGCGTCGGGTACCTCGACTTCGCGGGCGACGCCGACACGGCGATCGCGATCAGGACCGCTTACCTGCGCGACGGCGTGGCCTACGTCCAGGCGGGTGCGGGCGTCGTGGCCGACTCCGACCCCGAGGCCGAGGACACGGAGTGCCTGAACAAGGCCATGGCCGTCCTGCGGGCGGTGGCGACGGCCAGCACCCTGCGGTCGGTGACATGACCCTGCGGCGCGAGGTCACAGCCGTCGTCGTGGCGGTCGCCGCCGGAGGCCTGCTCCTGCTGGTCGCCGAGCCGTTGTTCGGCCTCGTGACGCTCGCCGGTGCCGGCGCCGCGGCGATGCTGCAGCGACGCCCGCGGACCGCCGTCGCTGCGGCATTGTTCGTCGTCGCTGCCGTCGCGATGGGGATCGCGGGGGCGCGAGGCGACGCCCTGCTGGGATCGGGAGCGCTGCTGGTCGGTGCGGCTGCGGCCGCAACGACCGTCCGGGCGGCCCGCTGGCCGCCGCCATCCCGTGGCCACCGGTCGCGACCCACCAATGAGCGCAGCGCGCGCGACACGTGGGACGCGCTGGACCGGGGCGAGGACCCCACCGCCTGACTCCTGGCACAATGCGCGCCATGTCTCAATCCCACGGCAACACGCCGGCCGCCTGGACCGCGGTGACCATCATGTTCGTCGGCTTCCTGGTCGGTGGCATCGCGCTGCCGCTCGAGATGCCCTGGCTGTTCTTCGTGGGCCTGGCCGTCGTCGCTGCTGGCGCGGTGGTGGGAAAGGTCATGCAGATGATGGGCATGGGGAACACGGTGACCTACAAGGACGCCGAGGACCCGGAGTACGACGAGCAGCACCGTTCCTGACCACCGTCTCGAAGGGGCCCGACCGACGTGAGCGACACCGGCAGCAACCAGCCGTACGACCCCTACGACCCGAATCGACCCCGGCAGCCCGAACCCCCGCAGCCCGAACCCCCCCAGACGCCCCAGTGGGGCTCCAGCCAGCCCCCACCGGGCCAGCAGCCGTACGGCCAACCCCAGTACGGCCAACCCCAGTACGGCCAGCAGGCGTACGGTCAGCCGGCTGGCAGCCCGCCCCCGAACTACCTGGTGTGGTCGATCCTGTCGACCGTGCTCTGCTGCCTTCCGCTCGGCATCGCCTCGATCGTGTTCGCCGCCCAGGTGAACGGGAAGTTCGCGGCGGGCGACATCGCCGGCGCCCAGGAGGCTTCGCGCAAGGCCAAGCAGTTCGCCATCTGGTCGGCCGTCGCAGGGCTCGTCGTGGGCGTGCTCTACCTGATCCTCGCGATCGCGGTCGGCGTCGGCGCCAGCAGCACCTGACGGCAGTGCACCGGTCGGGACGGTGACCATGTCGATCGACGTCGGACGGGCGGCCGCAGTGCGGTCCCCGCTCGGCATCGCCGCGGCCGCTGTCGCGGCGGTCGCCGTCGTCGCCGTCGTCGACCCCAACGAGCCCGGTCACTACCCGACCTGCCCGGTCCTGGCCGTCACCGGCTACTACTGCCC
>JBOGDX010000131.1:0-7307 GCA_050743225.1 Actinomycetes bacterium
CCACGACGGAAGGCTGAGCGGTTACGACCCGATCGGCCCGGGGCCGTGCCCGCCGCCCGGTGAGGCGAACGTTCCCTCAGGACCTGCCGGCGCGGGCAGGTTGACGGCGGGCCCCGGCACCCTCTTGCCGACGACGCCGTTCACCGACTCCGTGGAATAGGCGAACGTCAGCTGCGCGAAGGCGATCAGGTCGCTGTTGACGTCCAACGCGTGCCGGTCGTTGTTCGAGAACGTGTCGCAGGCCAGGTGGTAGCAGGGATCGAACTGCTGCCCCGTCGTGCCGCCCCAGATGGCCCGCTGTTCCTCGGTCTTGACGACCTCCGCACCGGTGAAGAGGCCACCGGAGGGGATGCCCGCCTCGATGAACGCCTGGTAGTCGCTGCGCCCGGAGAACTCGGTGTCGTCGTAGGGCTCACCGACCAGGGTGTAGTAGGACTCGTAGAGGTCCTCGATCGCCGTCGAGCCCGGGGGCACAGGGACGGGCGCCACGAAGGTCGACTCGTCGGCGTCGTAGACCATGAAGATGTAGTTCGGCGAGCCGACCATGTCGTAGTTCAGGTAGAGCGCGATCCGGTCCCGTTCCGCCGGCGAGAGGCCCTCGACGTACGCGGTCGAACCGACCAGACCCAGTTCCTCCGCGCCCCACCAGGCGAACCGCAACGTGTTCTCTGGGGAGATCTTGGCCATGTTCAACGCCGTCTCGAGCAGGGCCGCCGAGCCCGAGCCGTTGTCGTTGATCCCAGGTCCTGCGGTCACGCTGTCCAGGTGCGCCCCGGCCATCACGACGTTGTTGACGTTGGCCCCCGGCAGCTCCGCGATCACGTTGACGTCGGTGCGGGTCTCCGCCGGGATCACGCGCACCCGTGCCGTCGAGCCCGGCTGGGAGAGCGCGGCGCCGTCGGCGAAGCTGGCTCCGACGACCGGGATGGTGGTGGTGAAGGGGGCGAGCGTGCCGACGATCAGGCCTTCGCGCTCAGGGGTGTTGCCCTGGTTGAAGATCACGACGGCCTCGGCGCCGGCGGTCTGGGCGTTCAGCGCCTTGTCGGAGAAGAAGCAGGTCCCACGCTGGATCAGCGCGATGTCGTTGGGGCCGCTGAAGTCCAGCCCGGCGAAGTCGGCGGCCTCGCAGCCGCTGGTCGACGCCCGGGGCGGAGTGAGGTTGATGTCGACCGGGATGACGTTGCCGGTGACGTCTCCGTCACCGGATCCGGTGAAGGCGCCGGACTCGTACGTCGCGGCCACCGGGGTGATCTGCTGGAGCAGGGCCGGGAACGCGAACGTGAACTCGAACTCGTCGAGGGTCACCTGGTACCCGGCGGCCTCGAGCAGGCCTGCCACATAGGCGACGCTGTCCGCGTAGCCCTGGGTCCCAGCCGCCCGGGTTCCGGGGTAGAACTCGTCGTCGTTGTTGTCCGCAATCTGCTGGAACGCCGCCTGGTGCTCCCGGACGCCCGCGAGTGTCACGCACTTGAGGAGCTTGCGATAGGTGTTGTTCGTGGTGCTCTCGCAATCGGCTTTCGCGGCTGCTGGCTGGACCGGCACCACCAGTGCCAGCAGCAACCCGAGAACGGTCACCGCGATGAGACGGGCAGACACCCGCCGAGGTCGCTCCGTCAAGTGATGAGTCATCTCGGACCCCTTTGTCCGGTCTTGCGACCGCGGACACGGCCGCTTTCCAGGGACACTAATCACGATCAGCGGCGGGTGGGATCCCAGTTTTCGCCGGCCCTGCTAGCCCGTGGGCGCGCGATAGCAGTACGGATGGTGGGTGACGTAGCCGAGACGCGTGTACAGCCGCAGCCCGGCGTCGTTGCCCGCACGGACCTGCAGGTACGACGCGACGGCGCCCTGGTTGCGCGCCCACACGAGCAGTGCCTGCATCACGGCTGACCCGACCCGCTGTCGCCGCGACGACCGTGCCACGTCGACCGAGGTCACGCCGGCCCACTCGCCCTCCACCGAGACGCGGCCAATCCCGACCGGCTCGTCACCCCGGTAGAGCGTGGCGAAACCGACCAACGCTGGCCCGGTCAGGATGGCGAGGTGCGACTCCGGGTCGCCGGCGTCGAGGTCGTGCAGCAGCGACCGCCAGTCCGGCGAAGGAGTCGGTTCGACCACGGTCCGGAGGTCCTCCCGCTCGACCAGCGACGCAACCAGCGGGTCGATCGGTGCCACCTGTACGACGGTCACGTGCCGGCGCTGCCAGCCCAGGTCGGCCATGGCCAGGTTGGCGGGATCAGCGAGCGGGAGCTGGAGCTGCGGGAGCAGCCCCTTGCCGTCGTACCACTCCCGAACCGCCGCGAGCGCCTTCGCCAGCGGGCGCCCGGGGTCGCCGACGGCCATGACCGAGTTCGCCCGCCCGGTGATGCCGTCGTGCGCGCGCAGGACCCAGTCGCCGAGCATCTGCACCTCGCGGGCGGGCCAGCCGGCCCAGCAGATCCGCTGCATTCGGCCCGGCGAGACCGCGGGCACCTCCCAGCCCCGCCGCACCGGGGCCGGTGGGACGACCTTCGCGGCCGTGACCGTCAGCGGGTCGAGGTCAACCAGCTCGCCCGACGGTCGCAGGACCGTCCAGGTCGAGTCGGTCAGGTCCAGAAGGTGCCCGACCACGTCGGTCAGCCCGCCCTCGACGCGCCGCCGGACCGACACCCGGCGTCCCACTTCGCGACCCGCGAACACCCGATCACGCCCCTTGCTGCACCCTGGATCCTGCAACCGAGAACCCGACGCGCGATACTAGGGGGGCGACGCCCGCGAGGTGTCGCGCCACCGTTCGACGCCGCAGGAGGAATTCCGACGTGACCTACGTCATCGCGCAGCCGTGCGTGGACCTGCTCGACAAGGCATGCATCGAGGAGTGCCCCGTCGACTGCATCTACGAGGGCAACCGGATGCTCTACATCCACCCCGACGAGTGCGTCGACTGCGGTGCCTGCGAGCCGGTCTGCCCGGTCGAGGCGATCTTCTACGAGGACGACACCCCCGAGCAGTGGAAGGACTACTACAAGGCCAACGTCGAGTTCTTCGACGACCTGGGCTCGCCCGGCGGTGCCGCGAAGATGGGCAAGATCGACAAGGACCACCCGCTGATCGAGGCGCTTCCACCGCAGAACCAGGACGCCAGCCACTGAGCGCACCGCGTGCGCGCAATAGGCCGGCGCTCCCGGACTTCCCGTGGGACGTCCTGGCGCCGCACGCCCAGGTCGCTCGTGCCCACCCCGACGGGATCGTCGACCTCTCCATGGGCACGCCGGTGGACCCGACGCCGGCCGTGGTGCGAGAGGCACTGGCCGCCGCGTCGGACGCGCCCGGCTACCCGCCGACCTACGGCACGCCCGAGCTGCGCCAGGCGGTGGCTGCGTGGTTCGCGCGGCGACGAGGAGTCCCGGCGCTCGACCCGGCCGGGGTGCTGCCGACGATCGGGTCCAAGGAGCTGGTGGCGGGGCTGCCGAGCCTGCTCGGGCTCGGCCCGGGCGACGTGGTGGTCCACCCCGAGATCGCCTACCCGACGTACGACGTGGGAGCCCGGCTCGCGGGCGCAACGCCGGTGCGCGCCGATGGGCTGACCGCCCTCGGCCCGCAGCGGGTCCGGCTCGTCTGGCTCAACTCGCCTTCCAACCCGACCGGCAGGGTGCTGCCGGCCAGCCACCTGCGCAAGGTCGTGGAGTGGGCCCGCGAGCGCGGTGCGGTCGTCGCGTCGGACGAGTGCTATGCCGAGCTCTGCTGGGACGACGCGGACCAGCCCGTCTCACTGCTGCACCCCGACGTCTGCGGCGGCTCGAACGACGGCCTGCTCGTCCTCTACTCGCTGTCCAAGCAGTCCAACCTCGCGGGCTACCGGGCGGCGTTCGCGGCGGGTGACCCGGACCTGGTCCGCCGCCTCCTCGAGGTGCGCAAGCACGCGGGGATGATGGTCCCGGCCCCGGTGCAGGCCGCGATGGTGGCCGCGCTCGGTGACGACGCGCACGTTGCGGACCAGCAGACGCGATACGCCGTACGACGTGATGCGCTGCTGCGCGCGTTCACCGCCGCGGGGTTCCGCGTGGACGACTCGCAGGCCGGGCTCTACCTCTGGGCGACCCGTGACGAGGACTGCTGGAGCACTGTGACGGCTCTCGCCGAGCGCGGCGTCCTGGTCGCGCCCGGCGAGTTCTACGGACCGCGAGGAGCTCGCCACGTCCGGGTCGCCCTGACGGCGACCGACGAACGGGTGAGTGCCGCCAGCGAGCGACTCAGCAGCGCGTAGCCCGCTCGCGCGCCGTCACCGCGGGCGCCACGGCCGGCCGCTCTCGACCGCGACGTGCACGTGGTCGAGGTGGCGCAGAACCGGGTTGTCCGTGTCACCGCTCGGGTGGACGTACTCCCGCCAGCCGGCCGACGCCGCCCACGACGTCCAGATCTGGTCGGCGAAGATGACCGACAGGATGTTGTAGTCCTGGGCGTGGGCCACCAGCCATTGAGAAAACACCCGCCCGCGGTGCCGCTGCTCCGCGTCGCCCAGCGGCCGGAAGAAGACGTCGACCGCCCGGCCCTCGTAGTGCGCGGAGCTGTCGACGTGCCCGCTGCTCACGCCGCCCCGGGCGAAGCCGCCGGCTACCAGCGGGCCGAAGACCCGGTTCCACGCGGCGCGAAGGCGCTGCGCCCGAGGGGTGAGCCCGCTCCGCCCCATCGACTCAGGTTGAACGGCGAGGCGGGCGTGCGAGCAGGTGAGGCGGTGTGCCGGCCGGTCGCCGAGCAGGCTCGCGGTGACCGCGGCGGTCTGCTCGGGGGTCACCTCGAGAACCCCTTCGACGGCGGCTCGGACCCGACCCTCGCGCCGGCCGGGGTTGGTGGTCGTCGCGGCCAGCGTCGTGAGCTGCTTCGCCTCCTCCGCGGACAGTGAGATGTTGCCGGAGTCGGCCGGCACCCAGCACTCCCGCACGATCACCGGCAGGGCAGGCGCCGACGGGCCGGTGGTCGAGCCGACCCGGCGGGTGGCCGGGTCGGGGCTGAACGGCCCGGCTGCGGCGACGACGCCGACCACGAGCGCGGCACCGGCCAGCCCGGCCGCGAGGAACTGACCCTGCCGTCGCACGACCCGAGCCTCTCCCAGGCCCGGGCTCGTCGCTAGTGACGTATCTGGATCGTTGCCCTCTCGCACCGTCGATGGCGACGACATACTTGCGCCGTGAGACGGGGCACGGGGGTTGTCGCTCTCCTGGCCCTCGTCGCACTCGGGTCGCAGGTGGCCGCACCCGGGCCCGCGTCGGGGCTGGCGGGTCGGACCACGGGCCGGCCCGCGGCCTACGTCGCGCCCTCCACGGTCCGGGTGCCGCTGACCGCGCCGGCCGGGCGGCGGCTACACGCCGAGCTGGAGGCGGCTCGCGGTGAGACCGAGTCGTTCCAGGTCGTGGTCCGCGCCGTCGGTGGTTCGCTGCGGGGGGTGCGCCTGGCGGCCAGCGACCTCCGTACGTCGTCCGGGCAGGTGATCGGCCGGCGGCAGCTGGCGCTGTACCGCGAGCACTACGTCCGGGTGCGTCGTCCGAGCCCGGCCTGGTCGGGGAAGCCGCTGGGCTGGCGCTTTTACCCCGACGCGCTGGTCCCCTTCGTCGACCCGGTCACCGGTCGACCGCCCCGTGCCGGTGCCCGCTACCGAGCCGCTCCGTTCTCGGTCCCGCCGGGGCGCAACCAGCCGCTGTGGGTCGACGTCACCGTGCCGCGCACCGCCCCCGCCGGCACCTACCGCGGGACGTGGACGGTGCGCACCAGGCAGGGCTCGCGGACCGGGAGGCTGACCGTCCGGGTCCGCGACGTGACCTTGCCGGTGCGCCCGTCGAGCGGGTCGCGATTCGCGATCTGGCAGGCGCGCAACCGGCGGCCGGCGGTGGAGCGACTGCTGCTGCGTCACCGCCTCCAACCGTCACCGGTTCGTGCCGCCCGGGAGACGTCCCTGCAGGGGAGCGGACTGCACACCGTCGACCTCGGCTTCTGGAGCGGTGCCGACGTCGACACCTGCCGGATGACACCGGCACCGGACCTCGACAGCCTCCGCTCGGCAGTCGCCTCGCGCGCACCGGGCAACCGGCTCATCGACTACAGCGCGGACGAGGTGACCGAGTGCGCCGGGTTGGTCCGACGGCTGCGTACCTGGGCCCGCCGGCTGCACGCCGTCGGCGTCGACCACCTCGTCACGGTCGTGCCGCGCGCCGAGCTGATGGACGACGGCACCGGGCGGCCGGTCGTGGACCTGTGGGTCCTCACGCCGTGGCAGCTGCGCGCCCTCGACCCGGCGCTGCGCGCCCAGGTGGAGAGCCGGGGCGGCGAGCTGTGGTCGTACCAGGCTCTCGTGCAGGGCCGTCGCACGCCGAGCTGGCAGCTGGACTTCCCGGTCACGCACTACCGGGTGCTGCCGGGCTTCCTCAACCAGTCGCAGGGCGTGACGGGCACGTTGTACTGGGCGGTCGACCGGTGGCAGCGCGACCCGTGGACCGACCCGACGTACGTCCACACGACGAGCTGCTGCTATCCCGGCGACGGGACGCTGGTCTACCCCGGCCGGCCGGCCGGCGTCGTCGGGGTCGTGCCCAGCGTGCGGCTGGCCATGGTCCGCGACGGAATGGACGACTTCGACCTCGTGGCGCTGATGCGAGCGCAGGGCAGGGCAGAGGAGGCGCTGCGCATCGTCGCGTCGGCCGCGTCCGGCTGGTCGACGTGGACCACCGACGGGCGGGTCCTGGCCGGCGTACGGCACCGTCTGCTCGACGCGCTCGAGGCGGGGTAGAACCCGCCGCTTCGCGCCCGCTTCAGCAGGCCAACGGACGCCTCAGCAGGCGTGCAGGCCTGCTGACGTGTCCGCCCGCCTGCCATACGTGGTCGACGTCGCGGGGTCAGCCGCCCTCGGTCACGTCGACGTGGACGTGGTCCTCGTGCATCAGCACGGGGTTGTCGTCGGCCCCGCTGGGGTGGCGGTAGTCCCGCCAGCCCTGCAGCGAGCGGTCGCCGGTCCAGACCCGCCGGTCGAAGATGACCGTCGCGAGGTGGAGCCGGCCGGCGTGCGCCACCGCCCACATCGCCTGCTGCCAGCCCAGCCGCTGGTTGGCGGTCGTCACCGGCCGGAAGAACACGTCGATCGCCCGGCCCTCGTAGTGCGCGGAGCCCTCGATGTGCCCGCTGCGCACCCCACGCGCCTCGAACCCGCCGAGGATCTGCTTGCCGAACACCTCGCGCATCGCCAGTCGCGTGGTGTCCGCTCGCGGCGTCAGCCCCAGCGGGCCGGTGTCCTCACGGACGAGGTCGGTCTCGGCAAGCGGCACCGCGCAGGTGAGGGC
>JBOGDX010000132.1:0-7274 GCA_050743225.1 Actinomycetes bacterium
TCCCACAGCTCGAGAGCGTGCTCGTCGCAGTAGCGGACCAGTCGGCCGGCGACCTCGTGAGCGTCGCGGAAAGCGACGCCGGACCGGACCAGCCACTCGGCGACGTCGGTCGCCAGGGCGTGGCCAGTGGCCGCCGCTGCCCGGAGCCGGTCGTCGCGTACGCCCAGGGTGGACATCATCCCGCCCATCGCGGGCAGGACCAGCAGCAGCTGCTCCACCGAGTCGAAGACGGGCTCCTTGTCCTCCTGCAGGTCGCGGTCGTAGGCCAGGGGCAGGCCCTTCAGCGTGGTCAGCAGCGACATCAGGTTGCCGACCAACCGGCCCGACTTGCCGCGGGCCAGCTCGGCCACGTCGGGGTTCTTCTTCTGCGGCATGATCGACGAGCCGGTCGCGTAGGCGTCGTCGAGCTCGACCCAGCCGAACTCGGTGGTCGCCCACAGGCAGACCTCCTCCCCGAGTCGGGACAGGTGCACGCCGAGCAGCGCCGCGACGAAGCAGAACTCGGCGACGAAGTCCCGGTCGCTCACGGCGTCGATCGAGTTGTCGACCGGGCCGCGGAACCCCAGCTCCTTCGCTACCGCCGCCGGGTCGAGCGGCAGGGACGACCCGGCGAGCGCCCCGGCGCCCAACGGAGACAGGGCCGTGCGCACGTCCCAGTCCTGGAAGCGCTCGACGTCGCGGGCGAATGCGTGGACGTGGGCGAGCAGGTGGTGCGCGAGCAGCACCGGCTGGGCGTGCTGCAGGTGGGTCATGCCGGGCATCGGCGTGCCGCGGTGGCGCTCGGCGAGCCCGACCAGCGCCGTCTCCAGCTCGGCGACCCGCGCGACGACCAGCCGGGCGGCGTCGCGCAGGAACAGCCTGAGGACGGTGGCCCCCTGGACGTTGCGGCAACGGCCGGCCCGCAGCTTTCCGCCGAGCCCGCCGACGCGCTCCAGCAGACCGCGCTCGAGAGCGGTGTGCACGTCCTCGTCCTCGGCGGTGGGCCGGAACGACCCGTCCCGCACGGCGGCGTCGAGGTCGTCCAGTGCTGCGAGCAAGGCGGCGAGCTCGTCCGCGGACAGCAGGTCGGCCCGGTGCAGCACGCGGGCGTGCGCGCGCGACGCGGCGAGGTCGTACGGCGCGAGCCGCCAGTCGAAGTGGACGCTGACCGACAGTCTCGCCAGCGCCTCGCTGGGCCGCTCGCCGAACCGGCCCCCCCACAGCCGGGTCGGCGCCCCGCCCGTCTGCTCGCTCACGTACCCGCTCCTCGCTCCTTGGGGCGTCGACCTCGCTCGGGATTCGACCACGTATGGCAGGCGGGCGGACACCTCGGGAGGCTTGCGGGCCTGCTGAAGTGACCCTAAGCCTGCTTTACGTGGTCGACTCCGGGAGGGCGGGCGGGGTCGTCGGACCGGGCTGGGCGCCGGCCGACGTGCGCTGGTCACGGCGGGCGGCCATCTTGCTGGGCAATCCCCACAGCTCGACGAAGCCCTTAGCCAGCGTCTGGTCGAAGACATCGCCCGAGTCGTACGTCGCCCACCGGTACTCGTAGAGGGACTCCTCGCTTCGCCGTCCGGTCACGGTGGCCCGGCCGCCGTGCAGGGTGAGTCGGACCTCGCCGGAGACGTGCGCGTTGGCCTCGTCCACGAACGCGTCGAGCGCCCGCTTCAGCGGGGAGAACCACAGCCCGTCGTAGACCAGCTCGCCCCAGCGCTGGTCGACGGTGCGCTTGAACCGGGCGAGGTCGCGCTCCACCGTCACGTTCTCCAGCTCCTGGTGCGCGGTGATCAGCGTGATCGCGCCAGGCGCCTCGTACACCTCGCGGCTCTTGATGCCCACCAGCCGGTCCTCGACGAGGTCGAGCCGACCGACGCCCTGCGTGCCGGCCCGCGCGTTGAGCTCCCGGACGGCCTCGAGCATCGACACCGGCCGACCGTCGATGGTGACCGGCGCCCCCTGGTGGAACCCGATGACGACCTCGTCGGCGTCGCGGGGTACGCCCGGGTCGGCGGTGTAGTCGTAGACGTCCTCGACCGGGCCGTTCCAGATGTCCTCGAGGAACCCGGTCTCCACCGCCCGGCCCCACACGTTCTGGTCGATGGAGTACGGCGACTTCCTCGTCACGTCGATCGGCAGCCCCTTCTCCTCCGCGAAGGCGATCGCCTTGTCCCGCGTCATGCCGGAGTCGCGGACCGGCGCGAGCACGCTCAGGTCGGGGGCGAGCGCGCCGATGCCCACCTCGAACCGCACCTGGTCGTTGCCCTTCCCGGTGCAGCCGTGGGCGACCGCCGTGGCGCCGTGGTAGCGGGCGGCCTCCACGAGATGCTTGGCGATGACCGGCCGGGACAGCGCCGACACGAGCGGGTAGCGGTCGAGGTAGAGCGCATTGGCCTTCAGGGCCGGCAGGCAGTACCCCTCCGCGAACTCGTCCCGCAGGTCGAGGACAAGCGACTCCACCGCGCCGCACGCCAGTGCGCGCTCCCGGACCACGTCGAGGTCCTCGCCGCCCTGCCCGACGTCGGCGGCGACGGCGATCACCTCCGCCCCGGTCTCCTCGGCGATCCAGCCGATCGCGACGGAGGTGTCCAGGCCCCCCGAGTAGGCGAGTACGACGCGCTTGGTCACGACCGGTTCTCCTCTGGGTGGTGGGGTGTGCCGGGGCGGGCCAGGTCGAGCATCCGCGCGGCCAGGGCCGCCCCGCCGTCGGGCCGGCGGGCGATCACCAGGACGGTGTCGTCGCCGGCGATGGTCCCGATCACGTCGGGCAGGCCGGCCCGGTCGAGGGCGGACGCGAGGAACTGGGCCGCGCCCGGGGGCGTGCGCAGGACGGCCAGGTTGGCCGACGCGTCGGCCGAGACGAGCAGCTCGGCCGCGAGCCGGGAGAGCCGGCCCCCGGACTCCCCACTGACCGGAGCCAGCCGCGGTGTGGGGTCGCCGCCCTCGGCCGGCACGGCGTAGACGAGGCCGCCGTCCCCGTCGCGGATCTTCACCGCGCCCAGCTCGTCGAGATCCCGCGACAGCGTCGTCTGGGTGACCGCGACGCCGTCGGAGGCGAGCAGACGGACCAGCTCGGCCTGCGAGCGCACCCGGCTTGTCTCGAGCAGCTCGACGATGCGGCGGTGCCGAGCGGTCCTGCTGGTGGCGAGCTGCTGGGTCATCGGGATCCGTCCTCAGGTGTCCAGGCGCCGGCCGGCCCGCCGGGTGTCGCCTCATCGAGCACCGCGGGCAGGGAGGTCAGGAACGCGTCGGCCTGCGCGTCGGTCAGCACTAGCGGCGGCACGAGCCGCACCACGTCGGCCGCGACCGCGTTGACCAGGAAGCCGTGTGCGCGGGCCGCCAGCTCGACGGCGGCAGCGCGGGGCTCGGTCAGGACGATGGCCAGCATCAGCCCCAGGCCGCGCGTCCCGCCGACCAGCGGGTGGCCGAGGCCCTCGATGCCGTGTCGCAGCGCGGCCCCGAGGGCGGTCGCCCGGTCCAGCAGCCCGTCCCCGTCGATGGTGTCCAGCACCGCCAGGGCGGCGGCGCAGGCCACCGGGTTGCCGCCGAACGTGCTGCCGTGCTGGCCAGGAGAGAACAGCGACGCCGCGTCGCCGAACGCCAGGCACGCCCCGATCGGGATCCCGCCGCCGAGCCCCTTCGCCAGGGTCACCACGTCGGGCTCCACGCCGTCGTGCTGGTGGGCGAACCACGCTCCGGTGCGCCCGATGCCGGTCTGCACCTCGTCGAGCACGAGCAGGGCACCGTGTCGCCGGGTCGTCTCCCGTGCCCCGACCAGGTAGCCCCGAGGGGGCACGACTACCCCCGCCTCTCCCTGCACCGGCTCCAGGAAGACCGACGCGGTCCGCGACCCGACGGCGGCGGCAAGGACGTCCGGGTCGCCGTACGGCACGAAGGCGACCCCCTCCGGCATCGGCTCGAACGGGGCCCGCTTGCCCTTCTGCCCGGTGAGCGCCAGCGCGCCCATCGTCCGACCGTGGAAGCCGCCTTCGGTGGCGATCACCGTAGGCCGGCCGGTGCGTCGGCTGAGCTTGAACGTCGCCTCGTTCGCCTCCGCGCCGCTGTTCGCGAAGAACACCCTCGCGTCGGGATCGTCACGGCCGCTCAGCTGCAGCAGCCGGTCCGCCAGGCGCAGCGACGGCTCGTTGGCGACCAGGTTGCTGGTGTGCCCGAGCGTGGCCACCTGACGGGTGACGGCCTCGACGACGGCGGGATGGGCGTGACCGAGCGCGTTGACGGCGAGACCGGCGACCAGGTCGACGTAGGCGTGCCCGGTGTCGTCCCAGACCTGCGCGCCTCGGCCGTGGACCAGGGTGAGCGCCGGCGGGGCGTAGGTCGGCATCATCACCTCCGGCCAACGCGGTGTCGTCCGGTGTGCGGTCATGGGTGCACCTCGGTCCCGACGCCTTCGTCGGTGAACACCTCGACGAGCAGCGCGTGCGGGACCCGCCCGTCGATGACGTGCGCCTTCGGCACGCCTCCTCGGACCGCCCGCAGGCAGGCGGCCATCTTCGGGACCATGCCGGTCGAGAGCGTCGGGAGCATCGCGTCCAGGTCGTCGGCGGTGATGCTGCTGATCACGTCGTCGGGCGAGGGCTCGCTCCCGGCGGCGGGCCACGTCGGGTAGAGGCCCTCGACGTCGGTCAGCACGACCAGCTTCTCGGCACGCAGCGCGACCGCGAGCGCCGCCGCCGCGGTGTCGGCGTTGACGTTGTAGACCTCGCCCGAGTCGCCTCGCGCGACGCTGGAGACGACGGGGATCCGGCCGTCGGCGACCAGGCCCTGCACGACGCCGGGCTCGACGCCGACCACGTCGCCGACCAGCCCGAGGTCCACGTGCTCGCCGTCCACCGTGACCCGGTGCGGCTCGGCCCGGAAGAGGTTCGCGTCCTCACCGGAAAGACCCACCGCGAACGGCCCGTGCGCGTTGATGAGTCCCACGATCTCGCGCTGCACCTGCCCGACGAGCACCATCCGCACCACGTCCATGGCCTCGGGCGTGGTGACCCGGTGGCCAGAGGCGAACACCGACTCGATGCCGAGCCGGTCGAGGTGCGCCGTGATCTGCGGTCCCCCGCCGTGGACGACGACGGGCCGCAGCCCGGCGTACCGCAGGAACACCACGTCCTCGGCGAACGCCCGCTGCAGGGCCGTGTCGGTCATCGCGTTGCCGCCGAACTTCACGACGACGGTCCGGCCGTGGAAGCGCTCCAGCCACGGCAACGCCTCGACGAGCAGGGCCGCCTTCTCAAGCGCAGCGGCGTGCCGGCTGCTCATCGGGGTGGCCTCATGTGCTGTAGGCCGAGTTCTCGAGGACGTACGCCGCTGTGAGGTCGTTGGTCCAGACCGTCACCTGGTCTTCGCCGGACCCGAGGTCCACGACGATCTCAACCTCGCGGCCCGACAGGTCGGCCTTGTTGCGGTCCTCGGCGGCCATCCCGTCGCGGCAGACCCATACGCCGTTGAGCGCCACGGCCAACCGGCCCGGCTCGAACTCGGCGGCCGTGGTGCCCACCGCCGCGAGGACCCGGCCCCAGTTGGGGTCCTCGCCGTGGATCGCGCACTTGAGCAGGTTGCTGCGGGCGACGGCTCGGGCGACGCCGAGCGCGTCGGCCTCGGTGGCGGCCCGGGTCACCGTGACCGCCACCGTCTTGGACGCCCCCTCGGCGTCGTCGACGAGCTGCCGCGCCAGGTTCGCGCAGGCCCGCTCGACGGCGAGGGCGAGCTGCTCCTCGGTCGGCTCGGCACCGGAGGCGCCGGACGCCAGCAGCAGGACGGTGTCGTTGGTGGACATGCAGCCGTCGGAGTCGACCCGGTCGAAGGTGCGCGACGTCGCCGACCTCAGGGCGCGGTCGAGCACCTCCGGCGCGACCAGTGCGTCCGTGGTGAGCACCGAGAGCATCGTCGCCAGGCCGGGCGCGAGCATCCCGGCGCCCTTGGCCATGCCGCCGACGGCGAACCCGTCTCCGTGCGCGACGGTCTGCTTGGGCACCGTGTCGGTGGTCATGATCGCCCGGGCCGCCTCGTCGGCACCGGCGACCGAGAGCAGCGTCACCGCCTGGTCGACGCCGGCGAAGAGCGCATCGATGCGCAGCCGTTCACCGATCAACCCGGTCGAGCAGACCGCGACGTCGCCGGCCGAGATCTCCAGCAGTCCGGCGGCCCACTCCGCCGTGGCATGGGTGTCCTGGAAGCCCTCCGGCCCGGTGCAGGCGTTCGCCCCGCCCGAGTTGAGCACGATGGCGTCGACGCGACCGTCCCGCACGACCTGCTGCGTCCATAGCACCGGTGCGGCCTTGACCCGGTTGCCGGTGACGACGGCGGCGCCCGCGCGGGACGGGCCGTCGTTGACGACGACGGCGACGTCGAGAAGGCCGCTGGACTTGAGCCCGGCCGCCACGCCGGCCGCTCGGAACCCCTGGGCAGCGGTCACGCTCATGGTGCAACCCCTGACACCGGTAGTCCGGCGGTCTCGTCGATGCCGAGGACCAGGTTGGCGTTCTGCACGGCCTGGCCGGCGGCTCCCTTGACCAGGTTGTCCAGGGCGGTCACGACTACGGCCCGGCCGGCGTGCTCGTCTGCCGCGGCCTGCAGGTGCGCACAATTGCTGCCGAGGGTCGCCCCCGTCGTCGGCCAGCAGTCCTCCGGGAGCAGGTGGACGAACGGCTCGTGGTCGTACGCCGCCTGCAGCGCCTCACGCAGCGACGTGGTGGTGGTGCCGGGCACGAGGCGCGCGGTCGAGGTGGCGAGGATGCCCCGGGGCATCGGCGCCAGGACGGGTGTGAACGAGACCGTCACGGGCGAGCCGGCCGGGTCGCTCAGTGCCTGCTCGATCTCGGGGATGTGCTGGTGGGCGCCGCCCACCTTGTACGCCGACAGCGCCCCCATCGCCTCGCTCGCCAGCAGCGTGGCGGAGGTCTTGCGGCCGGCTCCCGACGTGCCCGACGAGGCGACGACCACGACGTCGGACGGCTCGACGAGGCCGGCGGCCAGCAGCGGGGCCAGGCCGAGGACAACCGATGTCGGGTAGCACCCGGGGTTCGCGACGCGGGTCGCGGCCGCGACGTGCTCGCGAGTGCCGGGCAGCTCGGGCAGGCCGTACGTCCAGGTGCCGGCGTGCGGGCCGCCGTAGTAGCGCGACCACTGTGCCGGGTCCTGGAGCCGGAAGTCGGCACCGAGATCGACGACCGGCAGGTCGGCCGGGAGCTGCGCGACCACGGCCGCGGACTCGCCGTGCGGGAGGGCCAGGAAGACCAGGTCGGCCTCCGCGAGCTGCGCCGGGTCGGTCGGTCCGAAGG
>JBOGDX010000133.1:0-7271 GCA_050743225.1 Actinomycetes bacterium
AACCGGAGGGTTGTTGGTTCGAGTCCAACCGGGGGAGCCAGGCAAGGATCCGGGCTCATCGCCGCGTTTCAGGCCAGGCCAGCACCGGGTCGAGCACGCGCAGCGTCGCTTTGGCCGGTACCAGGGGGAGAAGCCGGTCCCGTAGAGCGACCGCAGGCCCCCACGACCACTGCCCCATGGCACCCGTCTGACGCGACATCCTCACGATGCGCTGGTGCGGGCTCGTCGCTCCCGGTCGTAGGAAGCGAGGTCGGGGGCCGTGTCGGCGAGTGTGGCCGCGTCCTCCAGCGCCTGGCACGCGCCCTGACCGAGGTTGGGGGTCATGGCGTGGGCGGCATCACCCAGCAGGGCCACCGATCCCCGGATGAACGACGCGAGATCCGGCAGCTCGTAGAGGTCGTGGCGCAAGATCTCGCTGCCTGCGGCCGCCTCGACGAGCGCCGGGATCGGGTGGTGCCAATCGCCGAATCGTGCACGGAGGACGGCCAGCTCACCGTCCGGTGCCTCAGCGCCTTCCGGGCCGTTCGCGGTCGCGTAACAGTACGTTCGAACGTCCGGGAGCGGCGCTCGGCCGAAGCGGGTGCCCCGGCCCCAGGTCTCTCCACCCACGTCGGTCGGCCCTGCCGAATCGGTCACCCAGCGCCACGCCGTGTACCCGGCGTACCGCGGAGGCTTGGCTTCATGCCACAGGACTGGCGCACCGTGCTGTTCAGCCCGTCAGCGCCGACCACGAGATCGGCCCGATCTTCACCGTCGTCGTGCGCGACAGTGCCGTCGGCCTCGACATGGGTGACCTCGACGTCCGGAACCAAGGACGACGGCGGGTTCCGGTCGAGGAGGATCTGCAGCAGCTCGGCACGGTGCATCATGATCACCGGCCCGAACCGCCGCACCACCTCGTCGGCATCGACGCGCGACAGCCACCGCCCGTTCCTGGCTTCGATCCCGCCCTGCAGCTCGATGTCGCCGTGTGCGCGTACCTCGTCGGCCAGCCCGCCGCCGATCAAGTCCAGCGCTCGCAGGGCGTTGGACCACACCGAGATACCGGCTCCGACCTCGGTGAACTCCGCTGCCCGCTCGAGCACGCGAACCTGCCACCCCCGCTCATGAAGGCCGATGCCTGCGGCGAGACCGCCGATTCCACCGCCGACCACGATCGCGGTCCTGGAACGCCCCATCGATTCTGTTACTCGCCGAACCTCATCGAGAAGACTTCGAACGACGTCCCGTAGGTGACGCCGAGCCGGGTCCCCGCCGGCCGCGAGACTCCCTCCAGGAACTCGACCGGGTCGAAGTTCGCCCAGCCACCGCCGAGACCGTCGATGTAGGCCTGGTGCGCCTTCAGCGACTCGACACCACGGTCGAACGTGTCGGTGGTGTCGACGCCGTGGGCAGCATCGGGCGAGCTGGCCGCCCAGACCTGACGGACGTCGCCCCACGGCTCGAGTCCGTCCACGAGCTGCTCGGCGAACACCCAGCGGTTGCCGGCGTCGCGGACCGCGTCGATCGCTGCCCGGCCGACGGCGATGTGGTCGGACTGGTTCGGGAACGTGCCACCCCACGACTCACGGAAGTTGTTCGTGATGACGATGTCGGGCCGGTGTTTGCGGATGACCTCGGCGATTGCGCGGCGCAGGGGCAGCCCGTACTCGACCGTGCCGTCGGGCATGCCCAGGAACTCCACCTGCTCGACGCCGACGATCCGCGCCGACGCGATCTCCTCGGCGATGCGCACCTCGCGAGCCTCGGGCGGCGTCATGCCGTCGATGCCGGCCTCGCCGCTGGTGACCATGCAGTAGACGACCGTCTTGCCCTGATCGGTCCAGCGAGCGACCGCTGCAGCCGCTCCGAACTCGACGTCATCGGGATGGGCCACCACGATGAGCGCGGATTCCCACGACTCGTCGACAGGCTCCAGAGGTGAAGGCTCCATCTGGCTAGGCTAGCCCCGCGCGGGGAGGTAGCTCAGCAGGTCAGAGCAGAGGACTCATAATCCTTCGGTCGCGGGTTCGAGCCCCGCCCTCCCCACTAGGTGAAACCGCAGGTCAGAGGCCACTTTGGGCACCACTTACGAACGGCAGAACGTCCGCAACAGCGGCTGGAGTCCGCAAAGAGTCCGCACGGGCGCGAGCGGCGGCTTCATCCAAGCGGTCGGCGACGGCGTCCAAATCGTCACCGAACAGCCCCGCGTAGACGTCAAGCGTCATTGCTGCGGACGCGTGCCCGAGCATTCGCTGAACCGCTTTGACGTTCGCACCGGCCTGCACGGCAAGACTCGCGGCCGTGTGACGCAGGTCGTGCGGCGTCAAGGTTGGTATGCCGATGACGGCCGCGGCAGGTCTGAAGGACCGGCTCCGGAAGTTCTGGTTCCGAAGTGCATTACCACGAGGCGATGTGAACACCAGATCGTCGGGATCCTTTCCCGCGACTTGCTCAGCCAGGGCATCGACGAGCGAGCGTGGAATCGGCACCGAACGACGCTGATGGGTCTTGGGTGTCCCGTATCCGACCTCTCGTCCGAGGTCGACCGCGGTTCTGACGACCTCGAGCCGTCGCCGGATCAGGTCGAGACGCTTCACCTGAAGTGCCGTGGCCTCGCCCCAGCGCAGACCTGTGTAGGCGAGAAGCCGGATGAATAGCTCGTAGTCGGTGCAGGCGTCAGCAAGGCGGTCGACCTGATCGTGAGTCAGGAAGTGTGGCTCCTTGCGGGCGGCTCGTGGGAGGCGGACTCCCTCGGCCGGGTTGTACGTCAGCCGCCGATCGCGAACCGCCAAGGCCAGCATCAGCGACAGCACCCGGTGTGCCTGCCGAATCGACGCCGCCGCGTACCCACCGGCCTGCAGGCGCGCCACCCACGTGACCACATCGGCGTGCGTCACCTCCGCGAGCTTGACCTTCTCCCACGTCGGCATGACCTGGACCGTGACGATCGACTCATAGCGCCGACGGGTCAGCGGCTTGAGTTGCACTTGCGATTCAAGCCAACGGGTCGCCCATTCACCCACGGTGATCCGAGCGAGGGCGGGGTCGATCCACTCGCCTCGGTGCTTTGCGTTCTCAACAGAGGCGAGCCACCGCTCGACGTCGAGTCGACGTCCGAAGTGACGAGCATGCTCGCGACCTGCCGGGTCGCGATACCGCGCGCGCCAGCTGCCGCTTGGTCGTTTCTGGACGTTTCCCATGTCAGTCCGACTCCGATCGCGCCCACTCGGCAACGTCGTACGGGTTGTATCGCAGCGACTTGCCAATTCGCAGAATGCGGGGTCCGCCCTCGCCGATGTAGCTCCAGTAGTAGAGGGTCGATGTCGGGACGCCCAGGAACTCGGCCGTCTCGTGGATGTTCCACAGTTTCGGTGGCAGCGGACGCGGCCATTCCGTGGTGGCTTGCTTCCTCATGATGTTTCCTCTCCGAGATGTCGTGTGTGGCGTTCTTTGCGCTCCTGTGCTCGCTCCTGCGCGTACTCGCGGGCTCGAGCGGCTGCCGCGACGGCGAGGACGCATTCGCCTTCGTTGTTCCAGCCGGTACCGGCGTACTGCCAGTTGCCGATCACCAGCGTGGTTTCGGCGTCATCGTCGGCGAGCAGGTCGGCTTCCATCGCGGCGAGGTCGATCGGCCGACCTTCGGCGTTTGCTTCGGCGAGCTTGGCTTGGGCGCGGCGGCGGGAGCGGCGGATGGCGCCGAGGGTGATGGCGTAGCGGCGGGACTTGGTGGCGAAGTGGCCCCGGAAGCCGAGCATGTGCACCCAGTTGCCGAGCAGCGCGTACTCACCTGACTTGTCGGCTCGGGCGTCGAGCGCTCGGACAGTGGCCCGGATCCGCCGGTGATGCGGGCTGTCGGTCGTGCCGGTGTCGTCGGCGGATTTGGTGGCGTACTTAGCCAGATACCCGGCCACCTGCTCTGGGTTGAGTTCCCGCTCTGGGTCGTCGGTGCGCCGGCTGGTCCGGACGACCCTTGCGTCGATCTGGCGACCGAACGCCAGCACCCGGGCCAGGTCGTCGGTGTCAACACCATCCACGGTCAATTGAACGGACGCAGCCGCTTGCTGGATCAGGTGAGCCAGTTGGTCAGCGTCAACTCTGGCCGGGGCGGGGGCGAACCCTTCCGGTGTTTTGGGTCCGTCGAGTCGGACCAGGGCGTGGAAGTGAATGGCGCCGCGACGTTGGTATTCGGCGACCTTCGCGTACTGGACCGTCGCCACCTCATCCAGCCGGGTCGCCGGGACACCAAGCTGCTTGGCGACGAGGCGGCGCAGGGTGATGGTGAACCGGCGCCACAGGTCCGGTGCCCGGTACTGCCAGACGACGTGGGAGGCGTAGTCGTAGCAGCCTCGGCACAACGGCTGTCCGAGAAGTTCATCCTCATCAGTGTGCGCGATCTGGCAGGTTCGAGGCCGACCATGCGAACACGTCGAGCTGCCGCGCGTGACCGGGTGGCAGCGGCGGCCATGGTCGCGTCGGCCGTGCACGATCCCGAACGACGGCGCCGTCACCGTGGCGAACACCAAGGGGTTCTCCGCCACTGACTCCGGGACCGTCTTTCCGCCGACCACGCCGGCGCGGATCAGGTGGAACATGTCCGCCGCATAGACCCGCGAACACGACGGACAATGGCTTGCTCGCCGATTCCCGCACCGGACGTATGTGACGCCGCGCGGCTCATCCTCACTCGAGTATGTCGAGACGATCTCGCCGGTGGCCGTGTCGACGGTCTCCGAGCGGCCGACCAGCTTGACCGGGTTTGAGCAGTTCCCCACCCGGGAGAGGGCTTCGGAGAACGGGTCCAGATCGTCCGACCCGAGCATCCCGGTGACCTGCTCCGCGGCCCGGCCTGTCAACGCCGGGACGTCCAGCGTCGACCTCATGCCGGGGATCATGTCGGGCAGCAGGGCAGGCAGCGTGTCGTACACGACAGCCCGGGACCGGATGCTCACCTGGCCCACCCCTCCGAAGGGTGTGCCACGCGGCTAGTGCGATCCGGCCGCGCGGCACACCCGGCTTCGGGAGAACCACGATCCGCCTTACCAGTCTTGACACCCGGATCGCTGCAGCGCCAAGACACGTCCGTCTAAGGACCTGCGAACCGGATCTTGTCTTAGTGTGTGTAACGGCGCTGCGTGTATGGCGCTCTATGGCCAGGGTGGGGAGCCGACCCCCGGGGATAACTACCCGCTTAGTCTGTGTGTGTAATTGGTTCGCACGAACAACCTTGGCAGGACCCACCGACAAGTCAACGCCCCCATCCACAGCCGCATCAGAGGCAAAGCGTCCAGGGACGTCCAGCCAAGTTCAGGGACGTCCAGCGACGTTCGTTTCGGTTGCAGTCAAGCCCCCGAAATTGGTTCCGAACTTCTCGCATCGTGAGACGAAACTGATCAGTTCAGCCCAGCCGGCACCGTTCCGAGACCGCCAGACGCTGCCGAACCGAATGAGGACCATTGACCGGTGAGGCACGGCGCTTGAGACGCAGGGCGGCTCCGGCCCGTTCTCATGCACTCATCGTGCCGTGGTTGCAGGCGGAACTGATCAGCGACCCCTTGTCCATACAACCGAATGAAGGCGGTCATCCACGTGCCGGATCGATACCGCCGTTCGATCCCACACGTTTCAGTCTGCGCCAGTCGCGGAAGCAGAAACACAAGACGATACACCCGAGCACCGTCGATATTGCACCTGCCCAGGCAAGATCGCTGTCATTTGATAGGCCAACGGCGAGGACGACTGCGCCACCGATTGTTGCCGCCGAGAAGGTGATCGTCGAGATCCGAAGCTCGTCCCGGCTAACCACGTGTCTGGAGGGTCCCGATTCCGGCTTCACGAGCCTGAGCAGTATCAGAATCAGCCCAAGAGTTGATGTGCAGAGCGCCCAGATTATGACCAGGTTCCAGACCGTGAACGAACCGGCTACGAACGCCACGGTGTAGCTCAGGACGATTAGTACAAAGTAGGTCCGAAATGATGCGGACTCGAAGTCTCTACGCTCCATTAGTCGGTCCTTCTTCGGTTCCGATTCGTGTTCCCTGAGCCGACGGAATTTCGTCGCGCGTCATCAGAGGAAGCACCCCGCAGCAGCCGGAAAGGCTGCGCCGAAATCGAAGGTGCCCTTCGCTCCTGCCGCGTACTGCTTCACGACGTCTCCAGCTTCCTTCGCCGCTTTGTACGAGGTTGACCAGCCCCCGCGGTTTGGTCCACTTGGCGTGAGAGTTTCGGGGTTCTCCGGCGGCTCGGTCGAGCTGTCGGACTGGTCCAGTCAGAGTGTTGGTAGTCACTCTCATCGCCTGCTCTCACTGGACTCGTCGTTGCGTCGATCACTGTAGGCGGCGAACACAGCCGGCGTCTTCATTCCGAGCCCGCGGTGTGGCCGCCGGTGGTTGTATTCGTCGAGCCAGTTCTCGATCACGACTCGCGCTTCGGTCACTGATCGGAACGTCTCGCCGTGCAGGAGCTCGTCGCGCATCGAGCCGTTGAAGCGTTCGACGTAGCAGTTCTGCTGCGGGCTGGCCTTGGCGATGAACACCGCTGTGACGCCTTGGTCGGTGAGCCAGTCGCGGACCGTTTGGGCGATGAACTCGCGGCCGTTGTCGGAGCGGATCAGTTTCGGACGGCCATGGATCTCGAAAAGCTGCTCGAGGTGCTTGACGACGTCGGCGGCCCCGATCGACCTGGCGACCTTCGAGCCGAGCGCGAGCCGGGTGAACTCATCGACCACGTTCAGCACTCGGATCGGTGCCCCATGCTCAGAACGCACCGACACAAAGTCGTAGGACCAGATGTGCACCGGCCTGAGTGCCGGCATCGCCCACGCGGAGAATGCGTCGGTCCCGATTGCCTTCTGACCACGATCTTTGCGTCGTGGCGGGACCGTCAGGTCCTCTCGTTTCCAGAGCCGCTCGACGCGTTTGACGTTCACCGCCCAGCCGTCGGCGACCAACAACGCATGGACCCGCCGATACCCATAACGCGGATGGGCTTCGGCGATCTTGTGCATCGCCTCCACCAGCCGGGTCTCGAAGTCACCGGGCACCGGTGAGTACCGGTTCGACGAACGGTGCTGGCCCACCAGCGTGCAGGCCCGGCGCTCCGAAACCCGGTGCCGACGCATCAGAAAGGCCACTGCAGCCCGCCGCCGAGACGGGCTCACCAGTTTTGTCGATGACCCTTGAAAATTGAGCAGATGTGACACTCGAAAAGTGAGCACTTATCCACGATTGGAAAGTGATCACTTTGGAAGACTGGGCATTGATCCGCAGGCTGTATTCGGGCGAGAGGCTGTC
>JBOGDX010000134.1:0-7270 GCA_050743225.1 Actinomycetes bacterium
CGATGGGCACCGCGTGTGCGGCCGGGGTCCACGGCTGCCACTGACGCGCCGCACCGGCCGCCTCAGCGCGGAGGAATCAGCAGGACGCTGCCCGCCGCGACCGCGGAGGAGTCGAGCGCGTTGAGGCCGATGATGGCCGCCACCGTCTCCCGCGGGTCGACCCCCGGAGCCTCGCGCTCGGCGATCGCCCAGAGCGTCTCGCCGGGTCGCACCGTCACCCGCTCGGCCACGGACGCGGCCCCGGGCTCGCTGCCCGCCGACGCGGGCGCTCCGCCGACGGCCAGGACACCCGCGCCGACCAGCATGAGCAGCGCCACCATGGTCAGCAGCAGCCGCCCGCGCCGGGTCAGGTGCACCGGCCGGGACTGTCGCGCGCGCCGCACCCGGGGGGCCGACGCGGCGGGGAACAGCCCCGCGCTGACGGTGATCGTGCTCATCGCTCCTCCTCGGATCGAACATGCATTCGATCGAACGCCTGTACGAGTTCTACCCCATCGCGCCGAGAAAATCCAGCACAAACTTCGAACAGGTGTTTGAACCCGGCGGCGGATCCCGCTAGCGTTCACACCGGACCACCTGACCGCGTGCCATCGGACAAGACTGTTGATCACCCGGGCAGCGTGCCCGGAGGGTCGGACACAACCCCGGACACAACCCCGGAGCCTCGGGGACACGAACCGTGCGGACACCAGCGGCCCGGTGAGAACCGGACCGCTCGAGGAGGAGACAGCCGTGGCGCGACAGGACACCCGATCCGCCGGCAACCGCGGTGCCCGCGGCGGACGCGGCGGACAAGTCGGCCAAGGCGGACAAGGCACCGTGGCCGAGATCCCCGACGGCCCGGCCGACGCATCGGGGCTCACAGCCCGGCAGCGCCGGGTCCTGGACGTCATCCGGGACTCCGTCGACCGCCGCGGCTACCCGCCGAGCATGCGCGAGATCGGCGAGGCCGTGGGGCTCACCAGCTCGTCCAGCGTGTCCCACCAGCTCGCCACGCTGGAGAAGAAGGGCTACCTGCGGCGTGACCCACACCGCCCGCGTGCCATCGAGGTCCGCCACCCCGACGGGGGGCCGGCCGTCGGTCGCTCCCCCGCACCCGAAGGGGCCGGCGGGAGCGTCCAGGACGTCGAGACCGGCAGCGGCGACGCCCGTCCGGCCGCGGCCTACATCCCGGTCGTCGGCCGCATCGCCGCTGGCGGGCCGATCCTCGCCGAGGAGGCCGTCGAGGACGTGTTCCCGCTGCCCAGGCAGGTGGTCGGCGAGGGGACGCTGTTCCTGCTCCAGGTCCGCGGCGACTCGATGGTCGACGCGGCGATCTGCGACGGCGACTGGGTCGTGGTGCGGCAGCAGCAGGTCGCCGAGAACGGCGACATCGTGGCCGCGATGATCGATGGCGACGCGACGGTGAAGACGTTCAAGCGCCGCGAGGGGCACGTGTGGCTGATGCCCCACAACCCGGCCTACGACCCGATCCCGGGAGACGAGGCCACCGTCCTGGGCCGGGTCACCGCTGTGCTGCGTCGCGTCTGAGCCGCCCGGCGTACACCAAGACTGGGCAAAGTCCGTCAAGCACGTCCCACGGCGCACCGATCCATCGTGGGTGGCAACCCGACACCCGGGGACGCCCGATGACCTTCCCCGTCAGGTTGACCGCGGTTGCGTGCTCGGCGACCTGAGGCACGAGGACATCGCGGCTGCCCTGGACGAAGGGCTGGGCGTCTTCGACGCTCGGGGGAACAGCCTCGAGAGCAACGCGGCACTGCGCCGCCTCTTCGGCGTGGGCGAGACCGGCAGCCCGTCCCTCGTCGCCCCCGGCGTGCGCCTGGTCGACGAGTCAGGGCGCGGCGTCTCGCTGGACGCCACGCCGCTCCGGCAAGCCCTCGACACCGGCCGTGCGGTCACGAACAGGGTGCTCGGGATCGCGGTCGACGGGCACGACACGCGCTGGGTCCGGGTCGCCGCCATCCCGCAGCCCGCCACGGACGGCGCCCGCTACGTCGTACTCACCTTCAGCGACGTGACCGCCGAGCGCGACGCCACGCTCGCGCTAGCCACGGCCGAGCGACGGCTGCGGCTGACCGCTGAGCACGCACCCATCGGGATCGCGCTCGTCTCGACCGACGGCGTCCTCCTCGACGTCAACGACGCCTTGTGCAGGCTCCTGGGCTACGGCCACGAGGAGCTCACCGGCCGCACGGTCCGGGACATCTCCCACCCCGACCACGTCAACGTGGACATCGCGCAGATGGAGGCGATGCTCGCCGGGCGGACGGACACCTACCGCGTCGAGAAGGTCTACCTCACGCGCGACGGCCGCGAGGTCTGGGCGCAGATGTCGGCGGCGCTCGCCCGTGACGACCACGGCGCACCGCTGTACTTCATCAGCATGATCGAGGACATCTCGGCACAACGCGCGGCCGCCACGGCGCTCGACCACCGCGCCAGCCACGACCAGCTCACCGGGCTCCCCAACCGGACGCTGCTCCTCGAGCGCACCGACAACGCACTGTCCCGGGCGGAATGGAACCACGGCCAGGTGGCGCTGCTGTTCTGCGACCTCGACGAGTTCAAGCTCGTCAACGACAGCCGTGGTCACGCCGCCGGGGACGCTGTGCTCGTCGAGACGGCCGCCAGGCTGTCACAGTGCATCCGCGTGGGAGACACCGCCGCGCGGCTCGGCGGCGACGAGTTCGTCGTCCTCTGCGAGGGGCTCTCCGGCCGCACCGAGGCCGAGGGGGTGGCCCAGCGGCTGATCGACGCGCTGACCGAGCCGATGTCGCGCGCCGGCGACATCACGATGACGGTGAGCATCGGTGTGGCGTTCGCCGAGCCCGGCATCACCGGCGCGGAGCTGCTGCGCAACGCGGACGCCGCGATGTACCTCGCCAAGACCAGCGGGCGTGACCGCTTCGCGCTGTTCACCCCGCACCTCGTGGAGCAGGCCACCGAACGGCTCGACCTCGAGCACCAGCTCCGCGAGGCGATGCGGACCGAGGCCCTGTTCCTCGACTACCAGCCCGTGCGGCGGCTGAGCGACGGCGCCGTCATCTCGTACGAGAGCCTCGTCCGCTGGCAACACCCGGTGCGGGGTCTGCTCGGTCCCGGGGCGTTCCTTCCCGTCGCCGAGGCGAGCGACCTTGTGCTCGAGCTGGACCGCTACGTGCTGCCCCGCGCGTGCGCGGCGGCCGTGGCGTGGGGCGACCGGCCGGACGCACCGAGCGTCAGCGTCAACGTGTCCGCCCGGCACGTCGGCCGGGGTCGACTGCCCGGCCTGGTGGCGCGGGCCCTACGGGAGAGCGGGCTCGCACCCGGCCGCCTGGTGCTCGAGCTGACCGAGACAGCACTGCTCGGCATGACGCCCACCGCGCAGGCCGAGCTGGACACGCTGGTCGCCCTCGGCGTGCGCCTGGCGATCGACGACTTCGGAGCGGGCTACTCCTCGCTCAAGCACCTCGTCGACGTGCCGGCAAGCTTCGTGAAGATCGACCGGTCGTTCGTGGCCGCGATGCACGAGTCGGCAGCGAGCACCGCGGTGGTCTCCGCGGTGATCTCGCTGTGCCGGGCCCTCGACGTCGCGGTGGTGGCCGAGGGCATCGAGGAAGAGCTGCAGCGGGGCCTGCTGGCGTCGCTGGGATGCGCCTACGGCCAGGGATACCTGCTCGGCCGCCCCGGCCGCATCGACCTCACCACGATGAGCCGCACCGCCGGGTAGGTCAGGACTCCCGCACCACCTCGGACGGCGACTTGTCCAGGCGCAGCCCGCGCCACGTCGGGTGACGCATCCGTCCGTCACGGGTCCACTCCGAGAAGGCGACCTCGCCGACGAGCTCCGGCCGCACCCACCGGGCGTCCTTCGCGTGGGGACGCGGCACCTCGTCGGCGAACGGCGGCGAGCTCTGCTGCAGGCGCCCGAGCCGGGTTCCGAGGTCCTCCAGGACCGGGACGGAGAACCCGGTGCCGACGTGTCCGGCGTAGACCAGCCGCCCATCCTCGTCATTGACCCCCAGCAGCAGCGACCCGATCCGCCCGGTGCGGTTGCCCTCCCCCGGCGACCAGCCGCCGACGACGACCTCCTGCATCCGCACGTGCTTGACCTTCAGCCAGTCGCGGGACCGCCGGCCCGGGTGGTAGGTCGACGCGCGCCGCTTGGCCATGACGCCCTCGAGGCCCTGTCGGCGGGAGACCTCCACCGCACTCGCGCCGTCCCCCTCGAAGGCCGGCGGCGTCGCCCAGCGCGGCCCGTCGAGCCCGACGCTCTCGAGAAGCGAGCGCCTGTCGTCGTACGTCCACGAGAGCCGCGACTCCCCCTCGAGGTGGAGCACGTCGAAGACCAGGTAGCTGACCGGCACCCGCTCGAGCAGTGGGGCGCCGGGCCGCTGCACGTGCATGCGCGCCTGCAGCTCACCGAAGCTGGGCCGGCCGGCCTCGTCCAGCGCGACGATCTCGCCGTCGAGGACCACTGGTCTCCCGTCCAGGGGTTCCGCAAGACCGCGCAGCTCCGGATAGGTGTCGGCGACCTCCCGGTCGTTGCGTGTCAGCACCCGAACCTCGCCGCCGTCGACGTAGACGACGGAGCGCACTCCGTCCCACTTCATCTCGAACGCCCAGCTGTCCTCGCTCTCCGCGGGCGGAAGATCACCGGCGGTGGCCAGCATCGGCCGGACGAGGGCGGGCAACGGCTCCCGGTGGCCAGGCATGACGTCTTGTTACCGCATCAGCCCGGTTCACGGTGGCGTCGCGGGCACCCGGCCCGTTTGTCCATCTAGCGGATCTTCGGGTGCTCGCCTAGGCTCCGCGCCACCCCTACCGGGAAGCAGCGAGTCGCCACCTCCTCACAACGGAGCCGAGCATGTCCATCATCCGGTCCAGGTCACCTCGTCGGCTCGCCGCCTTGCTAGTGACACCGCTGATGCTCGCGCCCCTGGCGCTGGCCGCCCCGGCCCGGGCTCTGACGTCGGAGCTGTTCTTCTCCGAGTACGTCGAGGGCAGCAGCAACAACAAGGCGCTGGAGATGTTCAATGGCACTGGCGCAGCCGTCGACCTGGCTGCGGGCGGCTACAACATCCAGATGTTCCTCAACGGGTCGGCGTTCGCCGGACTGACGATCGGCTTGTTCGGGACCGTCGCCGACGGCGACGTCTTCGTGCTGGCTCAGGCACTCGCCAGCCCGTCGATCCTGGCCCAGGCTGACCAGACCAACGGGGCCGGCTGGTTCAACGGCGACGACGCCGTTGTGCTGCGACACGGCACGACGGTGCTCGACGTCATTGGCCAGGTCGGCTTCGACCCCGGCACCGAGTGGGGCGCCGGGCTCACCAGCACGGCCGATAACACGCTGCGGAGGAACGACACCGTCCTCGGCGGGGACCAGAACGGCTCTGATGCTTTCGACCCATCGGCGCAGTGGGCCGGATTCGCGACAGATACGTTCGATGGTCTGGGCAGCCACTCGGTGGTCGACGGCGAGACAGCACCGGCCGTGGCCAGCACGTCGCCGGCCAACAACGCCACGGGCGTGGCCGTCGACGCGAACCTCAGCGTGACGTTCAGCGAGCCCGTCGACCTCGGGAGCGACCCGTTCGGCCTGAGCTGCACGTCCTCCGGCACCAACTCGGTGACCGTGTCCGGCGGCCCGACCACGTTCACCCTCGACCCTGGGACAGACTTCGTTCAGGGCGAGACCTGCACCGCGACGGTGACTGCGACTGCCGTCACCGACCAGGACACCGACGACCCGCCGAACTCGATGGCCGCCGACCACTCGTGGTCCTTCGCCACCGTCGAGCCCCCAGCGCCGTCCGTGAAGATCCACGAGGTGCAGGCCACGGCACACCTCTCCCCCTTGGCCGGCGACAAGGTCGAGGTGGAGGGCGTCGTCACGGCGGAGAAGACCAACGGGTTCTGGCTGCAAGAGCAGGACGCTGAGACCGACAGAGACCCCGCGACCTCGCAGGCGGTCTTCGTCTTCACCAGCGACGCGCCGACGGTGGACGTCGGCGACGCGGCCACGGTCGTCGGGACTGTCGTCGAGTTCCGGCCCGGCGGGGCGTCGAGCACCAACCTCACGCTCACTGAGATCAGCAGCCCTGGCCTCGTGGTGACGGTGTCGTCCACGGGCAACCCGCTGCCGGCCGCGACAGTCATCGGCGCGGCGGGCCGGGTGCCACCGGGCGAGGTCATCGACGACGACGCGTCGGGAAGCGTCGAGACATCCGGGTCGTTCGACGCCGCCACCGACGGCATCGACTTCTACGAGTCGCTGGAGGGGATGCGGGTCCAGGTGAACAACGCTGTCGTCACCGGTCCCCGCAGCGACTTCGGCGAGCTGTGGGTCGTCGGCGACGGCGGGACCGACGCCGCGTTGCGGACCGCCCGTGACGGCATCGTGATCCGACCGGGTGACTTCAACCCGGAGCGCATCCAGGTCGACGACGGGATCCCCGGCGTGCCCACCCCCTCGGTCAACGTCGGCGCGACGTTCGGGGCACCGATCGTCGGGGTCCTGGACTACAACTTCGGCAACTTCGAGCTGCTGCCGACCGCGGCCCTCGTGGTGGGCAGGGACGAGCTCGCCCGCGAGGTGACGCGGGGCAGCGTCGCGAACGAGCTCAGCGTGGCGAACTTCAACGTCGAGAACCTGTCACCGAGCAACACGCAGGCGAAGTTCGACGAGCTCGCCGGGCTGATCATCAACAACCTCAAGGCTCCGGACCTGGTGATCCTCGAGGAGATCCAGGACAACAGCGGTCCCACGAACGACGGTGTCGTCGATGCCTCGCTGACCCTCGACCGGCTCATCGACACGGTGTCGGGCGCCGGCGGCCCCACCTACCAGTTCCGCCAGATCGACCCGGTGAACAACCAGGATGGTGGGCAGCCCGGCGGAAACATCCGGGTCGGCTTCCTGTTCCGGACCGATCGCGGCCTGGCGTTCGTCGACCGGCCCGGCGGTGGCTCGAGGACTCCCACCACCGTGGTGGACGGCGCGGACGGGCCTGAGCTGTCGGCCAGCCCCGGCCGCATCGACCCGGACAACAGTGCGTGGAGCAACAGCCGCAAGCCGCTGGTGGGCGAGTTCATGTACAACGGCCACAAGCTGTTCGTGGTCGGCAACCACTTCAACTCCAAGGGCGGGGACCAGCCGTTGTTCGGCCGCTTCCAACCGCCCACGCTCAGCAGCGAGACCCAGCGTCTCGCCCAGGCCGGCGTCGTCAAGGACTTCGTGGACGAGATCCAGGCACTGGACCCCGCCGCGAAGGTGGTCGTCGGG
>JBOGDX010000135.1:0-7245 GCA_050743225.1 Actinomycetes bacterium
CCCCGGTGGCACTGGCCGACGCGCTCGAGCCGCTGCTGCGCGACGAGGAGCTCCGGGAGCGCACCGGTCGGGCGGCCCGGGCGCGGGTGGAGAGCTGCTTCAGCAGCAGCGCGACCGCGCGGGCAGTGTCCGCCGTCTTCGCCGAGCTCGAAGGGTCCGCTGGGTGAGCATCCTCTGCTATCACGCCATCGAGGACGCCTGGCCGTCCCCGATGGCGGTCGAGCCCGCCGACTTCACCGCGCACTGCCGCTGGCTGCAACGGCGGCGCACCGTCGTCCCACTGGAACGAGCCGTCGGGCTGCTCGACCCCAAGGGCCGGCTGCCGCGCGGGACGGCGGCGCTCACGTTCGACGACGGCTTCACCTCGCTGTACGACGAGGCGCTGCCGGTGCTCACCCGGCTGCAGCTGCCGGCGACCGTCTTCCTCGTCGCGCAGACCCTGACTGGTGAGGGCCGCCCGGTGGACTGGGTCGACACGCCTCCTCCCGCGCCCCGACGGCTGACCACGCTCACCCGGGACCAGGTGCGCGAGATGCAGGACGCCGGCGTGGACTTCCAGTCGCACAGCTGGGCCCACCACGACCTCACGACGCTCGGACACGCCGAGTGCGTGCGCGACCTGCGGGAGAGCCGGGAGCTGCTCGAGGAGCTGCTGGGGCGGCCGGTGCGGCAGCTGGCCTACCCGAGGGGCCGGCACGACGCGGCCGTCCGGGACGCCGCCGAGAAGGCCGGGTACTCCCATGCGTTCGCGCTGCCCGAACGCAGCGAGGCCGTCGGGCCGTTCGCGCTTCCCCGGGTGGGGATCCATCGCGGCAACGGCACCCGGGTCATGCGGGTAAAGGCCCAGCCTGCGTACCTCGCTGTGCGCACCAGCCCGGCGTTCCCTGCAGCCGCCCGCGCCGTCCGCGCCGTCCGCGCCGTCCGCGCCGCTCGCCGAGCAGGGTCGCTCCCCCGCCGCCCCACGCCCCCTGGGAAATGATCACGCGAGCGTGATCATTTCCCGCCGACAGCGCGGAATTCGACGGGGTCGGGGGGCAATTACCGCGGTCGGGCCGGGCCGGCGAGCCAGCGGAGCACCGGGACGCGGGCCAGCTCGGGAAAAGTGTGACCGAGCTCCAGCACCGACCGGTTGACCACCAGCAGCAGCACGGTCGCGCACACCGTGGCCAGCACCGCCACCAGCATCCCCGGGTCGAGCAACCAGTTCAGTCCCCACAGCAGCAGCGTCGCGACGAACAGGGATCCGTACGTCCCCAGGTAGGACCGTTCGACCAGCGGCGACCCGGTGACCCGCATGAGCCCGATCTGGTTCGCGAGGTTCTGCGCCACCAGCGTGGCGCAGTGCGCGACGGCGACGCCGAGAGCTCCGTGGTCGGGGATGAGCAGCAGGCTGAGCGCGATGTTCAACGCCGCCGCGAACAGGTTGACCAGCAGCAGGAAGCGCACCTTGCCGTACGCCTGCAGGGTGACCATGTTGAACCCGAGCGCGCTGTTGAGGAAGTACCCGGTCGAGAGCACCGCAAGGATCACGGCTGACCCTTCGTACCGCTCACCGAAGAGCACCACGGTGGTCGCGTGGGCGAACGGCGCGGTCATCGCGAACAGCGGGAACGACAGCACCGCCAGGAACGCCGCGGTCCGCCAGTAGTCGCGCCGCAGCCCGTCGTGGTCGCCGCGCGCGAACAGCCGGGAGGCCATCGGCAGGTAGAGCGTGATGAACGTCGAGTAGACGATCTTGTTCATGTGCGCGGCCGGGATGACCGCGCGCAGGTCGGCGACCTGCACCGCGCCGTAGAAGTGGTTGAGCAGCAGCACGCTGCCGGTGTTCATCGAGAGGTAGACCAGCTCGGCGCTCAGCATCGGGAACGCGAAGGTGAAGACGCTGCGGACCGGCCAGGACAGGTCGCGCCAGCGCAGCCCCGCGAGCAGGCCCTTGTCGCGCATGACCCCGCGCAACATGGTGACGTAGAGCAGCACCCCGAGCAGCTCGGCACCGACGTACCCGATGGACAGCGCCACCACCCCGGCGTCGGCGGCCACGACCGCCAGCACGACGACCAGCCGCAGGCCGGGGGTGATCATGTACTTGCGGAAGAAGATCGCCCGCGGCTTGGTGAGCACCGCGAAGATCGACACGAACAGCTGGTCGACCGCCTCCAGCGGAGCCAGGAGCACCACGATGAGCAGCACGGTCGCCGCCGACGAGTCCTGCACCAACGTCCCGACGAGGTCCTCGCGCAGCAGGACCAGCACCGTGATCAGCGTCGTGCCGGTGACCACGACGGTCGCCGCCGCGATGAGGACGCTGCCCCACAGCCGGCCGTAGTCCTTGCGCTCCACGTAGATCGCGAGGAACCGGCTCAGCGTCTTGCCCTGCCCCAGGCTCAGCAGCAGTCGCGAGGCGGACGCGATCGTCAGGGCCAGCGCGAAGCCGCCGAAGTCGGCCTTGGTGAGCGCCCGGACGATGATGACCTGCGTCGCCATCGTGAAGCCGATGGACGCGACCCGACCCAGGAGCAGCAGCGACGAGCCGCGCAGGTGCCGCTGCCCCATCTCCGTGGTCGTGCCCTCGACCTCGCCGGTGAGGTCGCTGCTCACGTCGCGGCCTCCAGAGCTGCCAGCAGTCGTCGGGCCTCGCCGTGGACGTAGCCGTCCACCCACCCCGCGGGCGCCCGCAGCCGGCCGCGGTGGCTCGTGCCGCGCTGCGAGACGACGGCGCTCCACTTGTCGAGCAGCAGCAGCAGCTGGAACGCGTGCAGCTCGCCGCGCGGCGCCGGGTCGGCGCCGTAGTAACCGGATACGAAGTCGGACTCCCGGGCGTCCAGCCAGCCCCGCGAGTACGCCGCACCGCGGCTGTGCACCTGCAGCCCCAGCAGCCGGACGCTGACGAGGAACCGTGCCAGGTCCTCGTGGAGCGGCGCCCGCCAGCGCGGCAGCGGGTCGAAGACGCTGACCCGGCCGGTTGCGTCGACGAACAGGTTCCGCACCGCGAAGTCGCCGTGACCCACCGCCGTGGGCAGCCGGGCGGGCAGCGTCGCGGCGATGGCCTGCGCCGCCTCGGTGGCGAGGTCGGCGGTACGACGGGCACCGACCTGTCCGGCGAGGAACGTTGCGTAGTCGGCGACCAGCGGCACGAGCTCGGCCGTCGTCTCCTGGCGCGACTCGAGCCGGTAGGTGTCCGTCGTCGCGTGGAAGCCGCGCAGCCAGGCACCGGCATGGCGGAACACGGCGGGCACCGCCGGCCGCAGCGACCGCCGCGGCGACAGCCGGCCGAGCCGAGCGGCGGCGAGGAGGGCACGGCGCGCGGTCGGCTGGTCCACGTGCTCCAGCACCACCGCCGCCATCTCGGGCAGGTGGTCGAGGGCCCGGACGACGCCGAACCGCGAGTCGGCCGGGTCCACCGCCGCGGCGATCCCGCGCAGCCCGGCGAACTCGAGCGCGGCCTGCTGGTCCGCCGGCAGCACGTGCGGCACCAGACCCGGCCGGTTCGCCGCGCTTTCGGCCGGGTCTCGCCGGATCTTGACGACGGCCCGACGCTGCAGGCCGCCATCCCCGATCTCCAGCAGGAGCAGGTTGGCGCGCGGCCGGGAGCCGAGCGTGGACAGCGTCACGTCGACCCGGTGCCCGACGAGCTCGGGGAACCACGCGCGGGCCCGGTCCGCGGCCAGCGCGTGCAGCGCCACGCGCTCACCAGCGACCGAGCGCACGGCGGTCATCCGCCCGCCCCGTCGTACGCCGCCTTGATCACGTCGGTCTCCCCACCCGCTCCCCGCCCCAGGCACGGACTTGCTGGTCCCCGGGACAGCCCACTCCCCCGCGTGGAGAATATTGCTATCCGGCGGGGCCCGCGGCCGAAGTGCGCGGACTCGGCCCGACCGCGGGGTGCAGACAGGAGGCGTCGTGTCCCAGCCGATCTTCGTCGTCGGCACGATGCGCTCGGGCAGCACGCTGCTGCGGCTGATCCTGGACAGCCACGAGAACATCGCGATCGGCGAGGAGACCGGGTTCGCCGGCGCGCTGGCGGCCGCCAAGGCCATCCCCAACTGGCGCTACGGCACGGAGTGGTACGGCAGGCTCGGCTGGACCGAGGAGGAGCTGGACGGGCGGCTGCGCGACTTCTACGGCGGCATGTTCGAGCGGCACGCGCTGGCTGCCGGGAAGAAGCGCTGGGGCGACAAGACGCCGTTCCACTCCTGGCACATGCCCGAGCTCGCGCGGGTGTTCCCGGACGCCGTGTTCGTCGCGATCGTCCGCCACCCCGCGGCCGTCGTGTCGTCACTGCACAAGAAGTTCCACTACGGCGTCACGGAGGCCGCGGCCTACTGGCACGACACCAACCGCGAGGTGCTGCGGCGGGGCATCGAGCTGGGCGACGACCGGTTCGCCCTGGTGCGCTACGAGGACGTCGTCGCGGACCCGGAGCCGACCCTGCGCGACCTGGTGGGCTGGCTCGGCGAACCCTGGTCGGACGGCCTGCTCCGGCACCAGGAGGTGCAGGCGGCGAAGGGAGCGCCGCGGCTGGTCGACGGCAGTACGTCCACGCGGGCGCCGATCGACGCCGACCGGGCGAACGGCTGGCGCCAGCAGCTCTCGGACGGCGAGCGTGCCGACGTACGGCGCGGCACCCTCGACATGGCGACGTTCCTCGGATATGACCCCGACGACGCGAGCGTGCTGAGCTCGTTCGGACCGGGCCCGGACGGCGCCCAGGACAGGCTCCTCACCGGCGGCCGGCTGCACGAGCGTCACCGCTCGTGGACACCGCGCCTCGACCTCAGCCCAGCAGCCACGCAGGATGTCGTGGTCGCCGACGTGTCGGTCGAGGACCTGGCCAGGCGCGCGACGCGGGCCGAGGCGGCGCTGGCCAGGGTCCGGCGGCGGCCGGTCGTGCGGGCCAGCGACGCGTTGCGCCGGGCGCAGAAGCGCGCGTCCCTGCCGACGCTGGCCGAGCTGCGCACCGCGATGCGAGGACGGCTTCGGTCCGTACGCAGGGCAAGCGGGTCACCCCGGTCCCGATGAGGGCCCCGATGAGACGACGGACGAGCCGTCTCGGGCCGGCGGCTCTGCTGTTCGTCTCCCTCGCGGCAGCGGCGTGCTCGTCCGGCGAGCGCGTTGCGGCCGGACCCCCCGTCGAGGTCTGGGCGGTCGGCGACGGGCCCAACGCGAAGGCCGACGACGAGGCGGTGGCGGCGATGGTCGCCGAGGCGGAGCCCGACCGGGTGCTGTTCCTCGGCGACGTCTACGGCGACGACTACGCCCAGCGTTTCGACGAGACGTTCGGCTCCGTCGGGCTGGTGGACATCACCCTGCCGACCCCCGGGAACCACGAGTGGCCCTCGCAGCGGGAGGCCTACCTGCGCTACTGGTCCGAAGCCACCGGAGCACCGACCCGGACCTACTACGCGACCCGGATCGGCGGCTGGCAGGTCATCAGCCTCAACTCCGAGGAGCCGATCGGACGAGGGTCCGCGCAGCACGAGTGGCTGCGCAACACCCTGGACAAGGGCGCCGGCACCTGCCGGCTGGCCTTCCTGCACCGCCCCCGGTGGAGTGCCGGCCGCCATGGCGACCAGCGCGACCTCGACGCGGTGTGGGACGCGCTGACCGGTCGCGCCTCGCTCGTGCTCAGCGGGCACGACCACTCGATGCAGCGCCTGCGGTCAATCGACGGCATCACCCAGCTCGTCGTCGGCTCGGGCGGGCGCAACTTCTACCCGCTCGACTTCACCGATCCTCGGCTGCGGTTCGGCAACAACACCGAGTACGGCGCGCTGCAGATGCGCCTCACCCCGGGCCGGGCCGACCTCGAGTTCGTCTCGGTCAGCGGCGACGTGCTGGACACCGGAAGGGTGCCCTGCCGCCCCGCCTGACCTGTCAGGCCCACACCCGGGGAAACCCCGTCGAGAGTCTGACAAGTCTTCAGGACGAACTCAGACCCAGGTGTCGTGCCAGCGCGGGCTGTCCGGGTTGAGCAGCGGCAGCTGGCTGCGCAGCTCGCGCCGGTAGTAACGGTTCACCGACGTGTTCCGGACGCCGCGCAGCTGGCGTCGCACCGCGTCGACCGGCCGCTTGCTCGCCGACTCCGCCCAGCGGTCAAGTGTGCACAGGGCGAGGAAGACCCGCAGCGGCCCCACCGGGGCCCCGCCCGCGCCGAAGTACCCGGCGAGGAACGCGGTCTCGGACAGCCTCGGGTGCGGGCGGGCCGCGAGGTAGTCGGGGCGCAGGCTCTCGGGCTCGAACAGCCGGGCCGCGACGAGCTGCCGACCGATGTCCTCGAACACCGGCGCCCGCCACGCGGGGAACGGGTCGATGACGGCGACGTCCCCACCGGGCAGCACGAAGACGTTGCGCGGCACGAAGTCGCCGTGCACCGGGACGGTGAGCACCTCGTCGCCGAGGAACACCTCGGCCGCCCGGCAGGCCTCGTCGACGAACTGCCGGAGCAGCCCGCGGTGCCCGGTCCGCCGGCCGAGGAAGTCGCCGTACTCCCGCAGCGTGCGGACGACCTCGGACCGGTTTCTGCGCAGCGACGGCAGGGTGCCGGCGTGCACGGCGCCGTTGTGGTAGCGCCGCAGCCAGGCCCCGGTGTTGCCCCAGGGCAGCGACGCCGAGTAGGGCAGACCGAGCGTGGACCCGCGGGCCGTCAGGAGGGCGACGCTGCGCAGGTCGGGCGCCTCGATGTGCTGCATGGCCACGGCCGCGAGCTCGGTGCTCACGCCGTACGCCGCGATGGCCCGAAGACCGCCGCGCGGTCGCTCCTCGAGGGCGTCGGCCATGCCGCGCAGGCCGATGTACTCCACCGTCGCCGCCTCGTCGTCGTCGGTGATCTCGAGGGGCGGAGCGAGGGTGGGGCGCTGACCCGCGTAGGCGTCGCGACGTCGCGCCGACGCGTCGAGCAGGCGAGCCTTGACCATCAGCCGCTCGCCGCCGCCGCTGCCGCGGACCTCCACCTCGAAGAGCCGGCACCGCGGCCGCTGGTGCCACTGCACGACGCGCAGGCTGGCCCCGTCGGAGGCGATCGCCGGGAACCAGTCCGCGGCGTTCGCGGCGACCCAGTCGAGCACCGCACCCGCCTGGGTCTCGGGCGGTGGGTTGCGCCGGACAGCCGGCACGGCCGGCGCCGTCATGATCGCGGTCGAGACGGACGGAAGGGCGTCATGCGGTACGGCGGGCAGGCCGGCCATGGGCGCCACCTCGGCACGGACCGGGTCGGGCGCAGGCGCCGGGTCCGGCGCAGGCGCCGGG
>JBOGDX010000136.1:0-7233 GCA_050743225.1 Actinomycetes bacterium
GACGCCGCAGCCCACGGTGACGGTGACGGTCAGGCCCGACGGCGGGGCGGGAGGCTGACGTGCCGTACGCCCGGGTGCTGGTCGCGGTCCTGCTCATCGGCGTGGCGGTCGCCGTCCAGGTGACGCTGCTCTCCCGGCTGTCGCTGCCGGGGGCGACCCCGGACCTGCTGCTCCTGGTCGTCGTCGGGCTGGCGCTCAGCCACGGACCCGGTTTCGGCCTGGTCGCTGGGTTCGGCGCCGGACTCATGGCCGACCTGGTGCCGCCCGCTGACCACGAGATCGGCCGGTGGGCCTTCGTGCTCACCGTGATCGGCTACCTGGCCGGGCTGGCGCGGGTGGAGGCCCGGCGCTCGGCGTTCGTGCCGCTGGCCGTGGTCGCCGCGGCCGGCGCCGGGTCGGTCCTGCTCTACGCCGGGCTGGGCGCGCTGATGGACGACAGCCACATCACCTGGGCCGCCGTCGGCCGGGTGCTGCCCACCGCCGTGCTGTACGACGTCGTGCTGAGCGCGTTCGCGATCCCGGCGGTCCTCGCCGTGGTCCGGCGTGCCGAGCCGGAGCCCGGGGTGATCCGGTGAGCGAACGGTCGAGGCTGCGGCTGGTCGTCCTGCACGTGCTGGTGCTGTCGTTGCTGGTCACCCTGATCGGGCGGCTGTGGTACCTACAGGTGCTCGCGACGGAGAACTACCAGACCGCGGCCGCCGAGAACGGCACCCGCGAGATCGTCACGCCGGCGCCGCGCGGGATGATCCTCGACGCCCGCGGCCGGCCGTTGGCCCGCAACCGCACCGCCCTGGTGGTCTCGATCAGCAGGACGGCGATGCTCCGCCAACCCGACGGGGGCCGCGAGCTCGTGGCCAAGGTCGCCCGGGTCATCGGCGAGCCGGTCGAGAAGGTGTGGGAGAAGACGCGGCTGTGCGGGTCCGAGGGCGCCCCTCCCTCGCCGCGGTGCTTCAACGGATCTCCCTACCAGCCCATCCCGGTGACCGACGAGGCGAACACGGCGATGGCGCTGCAGATCATGGAGCGGCGCGAGGACTTCCCCGGGGTCACTGCAGAGCTCACCGCGGTTCGCGAGTACCCGCAGCCGCTGGGGGCCAACGCCGCGCACGAGCTCGGCTACCTCGGGCCGGTCACCGACGAGGAGCTTGCCGAGCGCGACGTCGAGAACGCGCACCGGGGCGTGAAGAACGAACGGGTGCTGCAGGGCACCGACCTGACCGGGCGAGCGGGCCTCGAACGGCAGTACGACGACGACCTGCGCGGCAGTCCGGGGGTCAGGACGCTCGCCGTCGACCACGAGGGCGGGGTCAGCGGCGTCCTTTCCGAGACCGAGCCGACGCCGGGCAACTACCTCGTGACCACCATCGACGCCGAGGTCCAGGCGGCGGCCGAGAAGCAGCTCAAGGCCGCGATCATGAGGGCCCGCAAGACCGGCGACATCAACAAGGGCTACGCGACCAAACTCAAGGCGGACTCCGGCGCGGTCGTGGTGATGGACGTGCGCACCGGGGGGATCGTCGCGATGGCCAGCTGGCCGACGTACGACCCCAACATCTGGGTCGGTGGCATCAGCACCAAGGACTACAAGGGGATCAGCAGCAAGAAGAACCACTACCCCAACCAGTCGCGTGCCTTCCAGGGCGAGTTCGCACCGGCGTCGACCTTCAAGGCGGTGACGCTGCCGGCGGCCGTGAAGGCGGGCTACTCGGTCAACAGTGCGTACAACTGCCCGTCGTCGTACTCCATCGGCGGCACGCCGAAGCGCAACTACGAGTCGCAGGGGTACGGCGTCATCTCGATGCTGCGGGCCATCCAGGTCTCGTGCGACACCGTCTTCTACAAGTTCGCCTACGAGACCTGGCTGCGGATGGGCGGGCTGAAGGCGAAGAAGAACGCCAAGGACCCGTTCACCGAGATGGCCAAGGCGTTCGGGCTGGGGCGGACCACCGGCCTCGACCTGCCCGGCGAGTCCGACGGGCGCATCGCGGACCGCGCCTGGAAGCGCGCCTACTGGAAGGCGACCAAGGACTTCTACTGCGCCAAGGCGAAGACCGGGTACCCCGAGGTGGCCCGCAAGGATCCCCGGCGCGCCGCGTACCTGCTGCAGCTGTCGAAGGAGAACTGCGTCGACGGCTACGCCTACCGGGGCGGTGACGCGGCCAACTTCGCCATCGGGCAGGGCGATACGACGACCACGCCGCTGCAGATGGCTCGCGTCTACGCCGCCGTCGCCAACGGGGGACGGCTCGTCACGCCCCACATCGGGCGGGCGGTCATGACGCCGACCGGCGAGCTCGTCCGCCGCATCGAGCCCGAGCCGGCCGGGCGGGTGCCGGTCAGCAAGGCCACCCTGTCCTGGTTGCGGCACGCGCTGCGCACGGTCACCGAGGTCGGGACCGGATACGGCCCGTTCGCCCGCGCTGCATTCCCGCTCGACAAGCTGCCGGTCGCGTCCAAGACCGGCACCGGTGAGGTCTACGGCAAGCAGACGACGTCGTGGTTCACCTCCTACGCGCCGGCGGACGAGCCGCAGTACGCCGTCGTGATGATGGTTTCCCAGGGCGGCACCGGGTCGGGGGTCTCCGGGCCGTCGGTCGCGGAGATCTACAAGACGTTGTTCGGAGTGACCGGCGCCCGGGTGCAGCTGGCGGACGCGGCACCGCCCGGGGGACACCCCACGACCGACCTGCCCGCCGTACGACCCGACGGCACCGTTGAACGGCCGGAGGCCGCCCGACCGCAGGCCGCCCGGCTGCCGCCGCTGCTCGCCCGCCGGGAGCGCTCCGCCCCGGACCGCGGAGGTGGTCGACCATGAGCGTCGGCTACCGCCCCGCGCCCTACACCGTGCCGCCGCCGAGGCGCGGGGCCCGGCTGCTGCACCGTGACTCCGCGCTGCGCCGGCTCGATTGGACCCTGCTGCTGTCGGTGCTCGCGCTCTGTGCCGTCGGCGGGGCGCTGATCTGGTCCGCGACGCGGCAGGAGGCGATCGACACCGGCGGCGACCCGACTGCATTCCTCAAGAAGCACGTGCTCAACGTGACCGTCGGCCTCGGTCTCGGGGTCGCTGCGTCGGTGTTCGACTACCGCATGCTGCGGGCGTACGCGCCGGTGCTGTACGTCCTGTCGCTGGCCGGCCTGCTGGCCGTCCTCTCGCCGCTGGGCACGACCATCAACGGGTCGCACTCGTGGATCGTGCTGCCGGCCGGCTTCTCCGTCCAGCCGTCCGAGCTGGCGAAGGTCGCCGTGGTCGTCGGCATGTCGATGCTGCTCGCCGAGAAGCGCGACGCCGAGGACGAGCCGCGCGACGTCGACGTCGTGCTCGCGCTGGCCTTCGCGGCGGTGCCGCTCGCGTTGGTCATGCTGCAGCCGGACCTCGGCACCGCGCTGGTGATCTGCGCGCTGGTGCTCGGGTTGGTCGCGGTCTCCGGCGCGCCGATCCGGTGGGTCGTCGGGCTGGTGGTCGGCGCGCTGCTCGTAGCAGTTGTCGCCGTGCAGACCGGGATGCTCAAGGACTACCAGCTCGACCGGTTCCGGGCGTTCTACGACCCGACCGCGGACCCGAAGGGCGCGGGCTACAACGGGCGCCAGTCCCAGATCGCCGTGGGGTCCGGCGGGCTCGACGGGAAGGGGCTGTTCGAGGGCCCGCAGACCCAGGGCGACTTCGTCCCCGCCCAGCAGACCGACTTCATCTTCACGGTGGCGGGGGAGGAGCTCGGCTTCGCCGGATCCGTCCTGATCGTGCTGCTGCTCGGGCTGGTGCTGTGGCGGGCCGGGCGGATCGCGCTGCAGGCCGAGGACCTGTTCGGGCGGCTGGTCGCCACCGGAATCCTGTGCTGGTTCGCGTTCCAGTCGTTCGAGAACATCGGCATGACGCTGGGGATCATGCCGGTGACGGGCGTACCGCTGCCGTTCGTGTCCTACGGCGGGTCGTCGATGTTCGCCAACCTGCTCGCCGTCGGGCTGCTGCAGAACGTGCACATGCGCCGCTACTCCTGAACCCTTTGGGGGAAATGATCACGCGCGCGTGATCGATGTCCCCCGACAGCGGTGAATTCGGGCGCGGTCGGGGGGCAAGTCGCGCGGTCGGGCCACGGTCGAGCGCCGCTGGACTGTGTGCCCGCCGGCTCGTCGCTTACCCTGGTGCCGTCTCCCACACCTCCCGGAAGCTGGTTTGTCGCCATGCCCGTCGAGTCGCTGTTCGCGCGACTGGAGCCACTGCTGGCGCACGTGCACAAGCCGATCCAGTACGTCGGCGGCGAGCTCAATTCCACGGTCAAGGACTGGGACTCCTGCGACGTCCGCTGGGCGCTGATGTACCCGGACGCTTACGAGGTCGGCGTGCCCAACCAGGGCGTGATGATCCTCTACGAGGTGCTCAACGAGCAGCCGGAGACGCTCGCCGAACGTACGTACGCGGTGTGGCCGGACATGGAGACCGCGATGCGCGAGCACCGGGTTCCGGCGTTCACGGTGGACGCGCACCGCCCGGTCGGGGCGTTCGACCTGCTGGGCGTCTCCTTCGCCACCGAGCTCGGCTACACGAACCTGCTGCAGACCCTGGACCTGGCGGGGATCCCCCGGCGGGCCGCGGACCGCACAGAGAAGCACCCGGTCGTGGTCGCCGGCGGCCACTCGGCGTTCAACCCGGAGCCGGTTGCGGACTTCGTGGACGCCGCGGTCCTGGGCGACGGCGAGCAGGCCGTCCTCGAGATCACCGACGTGGTGCGGCGCTGGAAGTCCGACGGGCGGCCAGGTGGCCGCGACGAGCTGCTGCTGCGTCTCGCGCGCACCGGTGGCGTCTACGTCCCGTCGCTGTACGACGTGGACTACCTGCCGGACGGGCGGATCAAGCGGGTCGCCCCGAACCGGCCCGGCGTGCCCTGGCGGGTCTCCAAGCACACCGTCATGGACCTCGACGAGTGGCCGTACCCGAAGAAGCCGCTCGTCCCGCTCGCCGAGTCGGTGCACGAGCGCGCCTCGGTCGAGATCTTCCGCGGCTGCACCCGGGGCTGCCGGTTCTGCCAGGCCGGCATGATCACCCGTCCGGTGCGCGAGCGGTCGATCACCGGCGTCGGCGAGATGGTGGAGCGTAGCCTCGCCGCCACCGGCTTCGAGGAGGTCGGGCTTCTCTCGCTGTCCAGCGCAGACCACAGCGAGATCGCCGCGATGACCAAGGGGCTGGCCGACCGGTACGAGGGGACCCAGACGTCGTTGTCCCTGCCCTCGACCAGGGTCGACGCCTTCAACGTCGACCTGGCGAACGAGCTGACCCGCAACGGGCGCCGGACCGGCCTGACCTTCGCGCCCGAGGGTGGTAGCGAGCGCATCCGCAAGGTGATCAACAAGATGGTCACCGAGGACGACCTGATCCGGACCGTGACCGCTGCCTACTCCGCCGGCTGGCGGCAGGTGAAGCTCTACTTCATGTGCGGGCTCCCCACCGAGACCGACGACGACGTGCTGCAGATCGCCGAGCTGGCGAAGAAGGTGATCGCCACCGGCCGGGAGGTCACCGGGTCCCGCGACATCCGGTGCACCGTGTCGGTCGGCGGCTTCGTGCCCAAGCCGCACACCCCGTTCCAATGGGTCGGGCAACTCGGGCACGAGCAGACCGACGCACGCCTGGCCAAGCTGCGCGACGCGGTGCGCTCGGACAAGCAGTTCGCCCGCGCCATCGGCTTCCGGTACCACGACGGCAAGCCGGGCATCGTCGAGGGACTGCTCTCCCGCGGCGACCGCCGGGTCGGGAAGGTGATCGAGGCGGTCTACGAGGACGGCGGCCGGTTCGACGGCTGGAGCGAGCACTTCTCGTTCGAGCGGTGGACCGCCTGCGCGGAGAAGGCGTTCGCTGCCGAGCCAGTAGGCCTCGACTGGTACACCGTGCGCGAGCGCGACTACGCCGAGGTCCTGCCATGGGATCACCTCGACTCCGGCCTGGACCGCGACTGGCTGTGGGAGGACTGGCAGGACGCATTGACCGGTGAGGAGGTCGAGGACTGCCGGTGGACCCCGTGCTTCGACTGCGGGGTGTGCCCCCAGATGGGCACCGACATCCAGGTCGGGCCGACCGGTCAGAGCCTGCTGCCGCTCACCGTGATCGGTGCCGGCCGGGACGAGGTCCTCGCCGGGCATGGCGCGCAAGCCTGAGGGACCCCCGCCGCCGCCCACCGTCCAGCGGTTGCGGGTCCACTACGCCAAGCGCGGCCGGCTGCGCTACTCCAGCCACCGCGACTTCCAGCGCGCGTTCGAGCGCGCGCTGCGCCGGGCGGGCGTGCCGATGGCGTACTCCGCCGGCTTCTCGCCGCACCCGAAGGTGAGTTACGCCGGGGCCGCCGCGACCGGTGTCGCCAGCGAGGCCGAGTACCTCGAGATCGGGCTCGCCGAGCGCTGTGACCCCGGTCGGCTGCGCACCGTCCTGGACCGGTCGCTGCCGCCCGACCTGGACGTCCTCGACGTGGTCGAGGTGGCCCCGGCGCCGGAGAACACCAAGGCGCCGAGCCTGGCGGACCGGCTGGAGGCCTCCGTCTGGCGGGTCACCCTGGCGGGCCTGCCGCCGGACGTTGCCCAGCGTGCCGTGGACGCGTTCCTCGCCGCCGGGCGGGTCGAGGTGTCCCGCATGACCAAGAACGGCCTGCGAACCTTCGACGCGCGCGCGGCGGTGGTCGCCTTGGCCGTCATCCCGCGCGGCGTGCCCGACCCGGCCGGGCCGTGTGCGATACTTCACTTGGTCGTACGCCACGTCACACCGGCCGTTCGACCCGACGACGTCCTTGCCGGACTCCGTCAAATCGGCGACCTGGCGCCGCCCACGACCCCCGCGGTCGTGCGGCTGGCGCAGGGACCGCTCGACGAGTCGGCCGGCACGGTGTCCGACCCACTGGCACCGGACCGGGACGCCGCCGGCGGCTGACCCGCCGCGCTGCGCAGGCCCCGCCCGCGACGCGCGAGGTGACCGCCGCACCCTCAGACTTTCTTCGGATGCCGTCCCCCGGGCGGCACGACAAACAGCACCCGAGCGGCGCTGCGCCGGAGGCGGCGCGTGGCCCGAGAGGCCACGACCTCCTCCCAGCGCCCGGGAGCGTGACGGGAGACCACCCGGATGCTCGACACCGAGCCCACGAACCAGCCCAGCGATCAGCCCAGCGGCCCACCGACCGACCCACCCACCGGCCCACCCACCGACCCAGCCGGCACATCACGCCGTCGCCGGGCCGCCAGCCGCCCGGCCGGGCC
>JBOGDX010000137.1:0-7231 GCA_050743225.1 Actinomycetes bacterium
CATCGCGCTCGCGGCGGCGTCCCACCTCGACAGTCTCTGCCACATCGTCCATCGCGTGTCCTCTCCGAACCGTCCTCACGGCTCAGGGTCGAGGTCACGCACTTACACAGACGATCCGACACGCCCTGGCTGTGGGCGGTCGAGCTCCGCCGCGAAGAAAGCCGACGCCGTCTTCAAGATCGCGTTCGCCCGGCGCAGCTCCCGGTTCTTCCGCTCCAGCGCGACGACCCGGGCTCGGTCACCGCTGCTCAGACCGGGCTGCTCGCCGTCATCGACCCGGGCCTGCTTCACCCAGTTCCGCAACGTGTCGGTGTTGATGCCCAGCTGCTCCCCGACCCGCCGACAGGCGCCGGTGACCGAAATGCCGTCCGAGTCGTCCTCGACGAGGTCGCGCACCAGACGGACCGCCCGGTCGCGCACCTCCTCTGGATACTTCCGCGGTGCTCCCATGACTCCACCCTTCCGTGGGTTGGGAGCCTCCACCAAAGCCGGGGCGGTTCACCGGACACTGCCCCGGGAGGCGTCGACGGTCAGTTCACTCAATCGGGATACATCCGGCGGCGGTCAGTCCTGACCACTGTCGCGGCGGCATGACGCACCTGTCCGCGGACGCCGCCGTCCTCGGGGCTGGTCGACCGCTCGCTGGTCGGTCCATCTAGGGACTGACCCTCGAGCCTTCGCCTCGAACTGCTCCTGCCCCCTGCGAATGGCGGAACAGCAGCGCGCTGAGCTGCCTGCGGATGTCCTGCACGATCTCCTCGACGCTCCACGCGACGTTCACGCTGGCTGCCATGCTGAGGAACATCACGCCGGACACGACCCGCGCCAGGGTCGCGGCATCACCTTCTCCGACCCGCTCGTCGCGGCGCAGCACAGCCGTGATGGCCTCCTCGGTCTGCGCGACGATGGCGAGCGCTTGGCCGTGATGGGGTTCTTCGGCGTCGCCGAAAACCATCTCGCGCAGATAGGTTCGACCGTTCTCGATCTGGGCGCGATTGCACTCCACGATCGGCTGCACGATGGACAGAACCGCGTCCAGCACATCGGGGACCGTCTCGGCGGCCGCCCGCCCCCGCTCAAGCGCCGCGGCGTACTGGGCGTTCTGCACCAGCAGGAGAAGTTCGCCCTTGGTCTTTGCGTAGAGGAACAGCGTCCCGGCGCCGATGTCCGCCTTGTTGGCGATCTGCTGGGTCGTGACCTCGTCGACGCCACGCACGGCGAACAGCTCGCTGGCCGCGCTCATGATGCGCTCGAGCTTGGCCTGCTTGTTGCGCTCGCGCCGTCCGACCGGTTGGGAGGCGACAGACATGGCGGTCCTCCTCCGGAAACTCGGGCTGACGTGACTCAGTTATGAGCATAGTCACCACTGGGTGGGCTCTCGGTCATTCCTCGTAATGCAGAGGATCCCACCGTCCTTGACGTAGGTCAGTGCTGCGAAGACCTCGTAGGCGTGGATCGCCGAGGCGACGGGGGCGAGCGTCTGCGACAGCTGCTCGATGTCCGTGCCCTCGAAGAACGCTGTCCGGGCGTTCGCGTCGGCGAACCCGAGGATGAGCGAGGCGTGGAAGCGCTGGTCGGTCGGGTTGTCGTGGGCGACGTGGGGGGTGCCCCATGTCTTCTCGTTCCAGGGCAGGAACGTCTGCGTGCGTAGTTCCTTCAGCACACCGATGGCGATGAGCGCGGGGACCAGTTCCGTCTTGATGACCCTGCGGAACTCGCGGCCACGGATACCGTCCCTGCGGCGCAGGTAGACGACGGCTCGGGCGCCGACATTCTCGGCCGGGTCTGCGACCTCGTACCAGCGGGACGTGTTCGGCACGCCGGCGTACAGAAGGGTCCGCCGGAACACGTTGACCTCGTCCTTGAATGCCAGCCGCGTTTGCGTGCGGCCCCTCAGCGGCGAGAGGACCGACTGGAAGGTGACTTCCGCGACCCCGTCGACCTTCCGGTCCGCGGGAATCTGCGTCTCGACCCCGTTGGTGGCGGGCCAGAGCCCCGGGTTGGTCTCGGCCAGGTGGATCTGCCGGTACTCCTCCAGGCCCGGGCTCGCGGCGATGATTGCGGAGTGCGGACCCTTCCAGTGATCCATCCCCTGCTGGCGGGGCTGGTCGGTGCGCATCCACAGCAGGATGGACGAGGTGAAGTGCTTCCTGACGCCCACCTGCGGGTTCGACGATGACGTGCTCATGTCGCTTCTGCTCTCTTGAAGTGCGGCCGGGGTGGGGTCAGGCGACGAGGAACTCGGTGGCGACGGGGGCGAACTTCTCGTGGAACTGGAAGACACCACCGTGGCCGGAGTCGGAGTAGATGATCAGCTCGCTGCCCTTGATGCGGCGGTGCAGGTCCTCGGAGAGGACCGACGGCACCATCCGGTCGTTGTCGCCGTTGGCGACCAGGGTCGGCTGGGTGAACCTCGACAGGTCCGACGGGGCGGACCGACCGAACCTTTGGATCGCCTTCAGCTGGGTCCGGAACGCCTTGATGCTGATCGGCTTGTCACGGTCGACGGTTCGCTCCTGGAGCCGCGTGACGAACGCCTTCGCGGCGAGCTTGCCGGCGGCGTTGCGGTTGAAGAACAGGAACTCCTTCGGGTCCGACCGGGTCAGGGTCGCGCGCAGGATGTCCCAGTAGGTCACCCCGACGACCTTGTCGATGTCCTTGCCGCCCCGCGGCCCGGTCCCGGTCAGCACAAGCTTGCGGACCAGGTCGGGGTGCTTGACGATCAGGTCCTGGACGATGAAGCCACCCATCGAGAAGGTGAAGGCGTCGATCTTGTCGAACCCGAGCGCCGTGATGAACTCGTAGGCGTGATCGGCGGCCGCTTCGAGGGTGTCCGGCACCTCTCCGGTCGAGGCGCCGACACCACGCTGGTCGAAGGTGATCACGTGCCGGTTCTTCGCGATGGGGTCGACGATGCGGGGATCCCAGTTGTCCAAAGTCGCGGCGAGGTGCACGAAAAAGACGACGGGGATGCCGCCCTTCGGCCCCAGCTCCCGGTAGGCGTAGTTGGTGACGCCGACGGTGACCGTGCGGGTCGGCGCCTCCGCGTACGAGGTGATGACGGGTTCGTTGCTGCTGGTGATCATGATGATCTCCTTGCGAGGTTGGGTCCGCGGGTGCTGACTGAGTAGACTCAATAATGAGTCGACTCAGAAACATTGTCAAGGTGGTGGCATCGATGGAACCTGCGTCTGCCGACAGGGCGGCTGGCTCCGCGGTCGAGGTCCAACCTGCTCGGCGGGGGACCCCCGCACCACCCCGAGGACACCTGGCTGCACTTCAACCGGCAGCTGCGCCGCGCCGCCCTGCTTCCACAACGGCGGCTTGATGGCAGAACTCACCCTCGAGGGCGAGACATCACAGAATGAGGGGGGAAGACGGGTAGGAGAGCGTGCGTCAATCTGGGCTACTAGACGCGGACTCAGTCGCCGAGCGCGGCGACATGAGCGCTCTGCTCGGCTATGAGCGGACCAAACAGATCGTCAGAGCTGGCTACCGATCGGTTCGCCCCGCCTCGGCGTCGCCGGCAGCGCGCTGGAAAGCGAGTGACTGTGCTGTCTCAGGACCGGTCAACCATGGCCTGCATGCTCTCCGGGTAGCGGTCGCCGCGGACTGTGACGCTCTCGGACGCGGCGGTCAGCTCTGCGACTTCATCCGGGGCCAGGTCGAGGGCGGCGGCGGACAGGTTCTCCTGGAGTCGCTCGATGCGCCGGGTCCCGGGGATGGGCACGATCCATGGCTTCTGGGCCAGAAGCCACGCAAGCGCGACCTGCCCGGGGGTGGCGCCGAGTCGGACAGCGATGACCTTGACCTTCTCGACGAGCTCTAGGTTGTGGGCCAGGGCCTGGGGGGCGAAGCGGGGGAGGCTGGCGCGAATGTCGCCCTCGCCGAAGGTGGCTCCGGCGGTGACCTGCCCGGTCAGGAGACCGCGACCGAGCGGGCTGAACGGGACGAACCCGATCCCGAGTTCCTCCACGGTGCTGAGCACCGACTCCTCGGGCTCGCGCCAGAACAGCGAGTACTCGCTCTGCAGCGCGGTAACGGGTTGGACCGCGTCGGCGCGGCGGATTGTGGTGGGGCCGGCCTCGGACAGGCCGAAGTGGCGGACTTTGCCGGCGGCGACGAGTTCCCGGACCGTGCCGGCGACGTCCTCGATGGGGACGTCGGGGTCGACGCGGTGCTGGTAGAGCAGGTCGATGACATCGGTCCGCAGGCGTTGCAGCGAGCCGTCGACGGCGGCCCGGATGCGCTCGGGCCGGCTGCTGACGCCGCTCTGGTGCCCGTCGTCGTCGAACGCGAAGCCGAACTTCGTCGCGATGACGACCCGGTCCCGGACCGGTTCGAGGGCCTCACCCACGATCTCCTCGTTCACGAACGGTCCGTACACCTCGGCGGTGTCGAAGAACGTGACTCCGTGGTCGACGGCCCGACGCAAGAACGCCACCATGTCCCCCCGCTCGGGCGAGGGACCGAAGCTCTGACTGATGCCCATGCAACCCAGACCGATGGGCGAAACCGTTAGGACCTTCCCGAGGGTGCGTGTCGTCATGAGTGGGACCGTCCGTCCTAGAGGCTCGGGAGCTCACGTTAGGCCAGTTGCCGCGCGCTGCGAGTGGTCGCTCCCCCGTTATGCCGCGTCCGCGACCACAAGCCCATCGTGGGCGGCCGAGGCTGGACATCAGAACCGCCACTCGCGAGCGGCACTACCGATCGGTCGGCCTGTTCCGGGTGAGCTTCCGGGCTGAGCGAGCCGAAGCACGAAGAGGACCGCCATCTGTCTCGCCGAGGCAATCAGGCCATGCACAGAACCCAGGACGGTTCAGGGCAACGGATTCGCCGGCAACGATGACGGGGAGTCTCGTCGCGGAGTGCGGAGCCAGCCAGTGGTGTGCAGAGGGCAACGGCCGGGCAGGTGGGCGGTGGCGGCAGCCCGGCCGGCCACGAGGATCCGGGAGAGCCAGCGGATCCGTCGGAGCAGCACCATCAAAAGCACGACACCGATCACGGCAACCGCGCCTGGTAGCGGGGCGGGACGGTTGTCGGGCGGCGAGGGGTAGCCGCCATCGGCGAGGCTGGCGGCGCGTTCGAAGTGGTTACGAGAGAACGGGAAGAACGCGCCGTCGGCGTAGTACGCCGCGGGAAACGCCAGTGGGCCGCCGATGAGGGTGAGCACGGCCCACTGGTCGGTGTGCCGGGACTCGTGCCGAGCGAGCTCCGCCTCGTTGGCCCGGGTGGCGGAGATGTTGGGGCCATACCGAACGTGCTGCTCTCCCGGCGATCGCCGCCCGCCTTCGGCCGCCAACCCGAAGCCGCGGGCGCCCTGGAGCAGGCTCGAAGCCTCCAGGTTGGCGGGCATCCACGCCACGAAGGTGTCCCCCACGGTGCTGCCGCCGCCGCTGATGCGGGGCGGCTGCCAGAAGGTCACCGTCAGCGGCGGACCGGCGCATTCGCGCATACCGGCGGCCTTGGATGCGAGGAGCGCAAGCCCGGTGGCCGGTGCGTTGATGACGTCACGGGCGACGTCCCATGTTCGGGGCGGGGATACGTCCTGGAGGTTGGGTTCGGCCTCGATCCGGCCGTCGGGGAGCACATGGGAGTGGCAGAGCAGGGGTGGTGCGGCCGCGGTGTACGCGGTGGTCGCGGCGCCAAGTGCTTGGAGGACGAGAAGGCCTCCGACGAACAGCCGCGACCAGGCACGGTGGCGTCGGCAGATCGCGCACCTGGCCGCGTTGTGCTGTGTACGTCGGCGCATGCCCGGCATTGCCCAGATCAGTCCGATGGCACCGAAACAGACCAAGAGCGAGACTGGCCGTGCGGCCGTGCCGATCCGCCGCAACTGGCGCCGCGTTGCTGTCCAGGCACGTCCCGGTGCCCTACGAACCTGCCGAAGGGCTTTCCGATCAGACCGTCGGCGGGCGTCAGGTGTGGCGACCAGGCTGCCGTCGGCCAGCGGCACCCGCAGTTGGTCACGCTTCCGAGCGAGGGGTCGCTCCAGCTTCACGTCCGCCTCCTCGGCGGTCCCGCGGCACTGGGTTGCGGTTTGATCGACCATGATCTCGACGAGTGTTGGCGGCCGGTCAGCCGGCTCGTTGGATGGTGACGGTTGTGCCGTCCGGAATGCGGGCGATGCGGCTGGCGGCGCCGGTATCGAGACTGCCGAGCCGGATGAGGTCGTTGCTGTAGGCGAAGTCGCGATAGAAGAGGGCGAGGTTGCCCCAGGGTGCGTAGATGGTGAGGTCCCCGGCGGAGCCGGCGGTGCCGGCCGGAACGCCGTCCTCGGTGGAGAGCCGTCGGGGTAGGTCACTGATCTTCTCGGTGTCGTTAAAGTCGGTGAGGGTCAGGGTGAGCGGCAGCAGCGCGGCGAAGTCCTGCCCGGCCGGCGTGTCGTCGAGGGTCCCGCGAAACTCGGTCTCGCCGATGGTGAGCCGGATGTCCATGGCTCCTCCTGTGTATTCGGACGCCTCTGGTGTCGGTGTTGGATCTGCGGTCTGGCCGGCGGTCCCAGGAGAGGTCGCAGCCCTGTTGGCGGGTGCCGACCCGCTCCCTGTGGCAGCGCCGTCGGACCCGGGCTCCGGGCCCCGGCAGGCGGAGACCGGCAACAGCATCAGCAGGAGGGCCGCTGCGACGACGAGACGCTTCATCGGCGTGTCATGGGCGGAGCAGGACCTTGATGGCGCGCCGCTGGTCCATGGCCTGGTAACCCTCGGCCGCTTGCTCGAGCGGCAGCTCGAGGTCGAAGACCGTGCCGGGGTTGATGGTGCGGTTCCAGATCAGGTCGATCAGTTCGGGCAGGTACTGGCGGACCGGGGCGGGGCCGCCGTGCAGGTGCACGTGGGAGAAGAACAGCTCCTCGCCGGGCAGTTGGACGCCGTGGTTGACGCCGACGTAGCCGACGTGTCCGCCGGGGCGGGTGGAGCGGATGGCTTGCATCATCGACTCCTGGGTGCCCACGGCCTCGATGACCGAGGGCGCGCCCAGCCCGTTGGTGACGTCCTTGATTCTGGCCACGCCGTCATCGCCGCGCTCTTCGACGATGTCGGTGGCGCCGAACTCCAGGGCGAGTTTCTGCCGCTGCTCGTGACGGCTCATGGCGATGATCCGCTCCGCGCCGAGCTGGTTGGCGGCCAGCACGGCGAGCAGGCCGACGGCGCCGTCGCCGACCACGGCGACGGTCCCGCCGGGGCCTACCTGGGCGGCGACCGCAGCGAACCAGCCGGTGCCGAGCACGTCG
>JBOGDX010000138.1:0-7223 GCA_050743225.1 Actinomycetes bacterium
GGTCGAGCAGAACGTCGCACTGCCGCTGTTGCTGGAGCGCCATGACCGCGAGTCGGCGCGCACCGCGGCGCGGTCATGGCTCGACCGGCTCGGCGTCGTCGAGATGGCTGGTGCGATGCCCGGCGAGCTGTCGGGTGGTGAGGCGCAGCGAGCGGCAGTCGCCCGGGCCCTCGTCACTGGCCCGCGTGTCGTCTTCGCTGACGAGCCTACGGGGTCGTTGGACACCGTAGGGGGAGAGCAGCTGCTCACCGTGCTCCTAGCGACCGCCCGCGACCATGAGGCGGCGGTCGTCCTGGTCACCCACGACAACCGGGTCGCCGCGCACGCCGACCGTGAGCTGTCTCTCGTCGACGGGGAGTTCGTCACCGCGGGGGTCATGTCGTGACCACGGTCGCCTGGACGTTGCTGCGTCGTGGCGGCCCCGCCCGCCCGCTGCTGCTCGCTGGGTCGACCGCGGCGGCGACCGGGCTGCTGTTGGTCGCCCTCACGATGGTGCTCCTGCCCGAGCAGCCGGACGAGTCGCTGTTCAACCTCGTCGCCGAGCCTGGCCTGCGCGGTGGCACGTCGTTCGCGACGGGACTGTTCGTGCTGCCGCTGCTGCTGATGCTGTACCAGGTGGTTCGTCTGGGCACCGCGACGCGCGAGCGCCGCCTGGCCGCGCTGCGACTGGCCGGGGCGACTCCTCGTGAGGTGCGGGCGCTCGGTGCCGTCGAGGTCGGCCTGCCGGTCGTCGTCGGCGCGGCGGCCGGCCCGCTTGTCCACTGGCTGCTCCAAGCGGTGTTCGGGGGGCAGCCGCTCGACCGTCCGTCGCAAGCCGACGGGTTCGGCGCCGGCTACGCAGAGTCCGGCCTGGCGCTCGTACCGACGTCCGTGACTCTCGCGTGGTGGCAGACGGTCGCCGTCGTCCTGGCGGTCTCGGCGGCCGGCGTCCTGACCGGTGTCCTAGGCTCCCGGCACCTCGTCACCCACCCGCTCGGCCTGGCCCGCCGACACCGGCGGCCCGCGCCGCGACCGTGGGGGCTGCTGATCGTCGGGCTCGGGCTCGCGCTCGGAGTGGCTGGGTTCATGGACGTCTTCGGACTCGGCGACCCGGTGGGGATGGCCGCCGTGCTGCTCGTGGTCGTGGGCGTCGTGACACTCGCGCCGTGGGTTGCCTACCGCGCCGGGCAGCGGGCGGCCCGCCGGACAGGCAACCCCGCCACCCTCATCGCGGCGGCCCGCCTGACCAGCGACCCACGACCGGCTGGGCGTGCGGCAGCCGCAGTCGGGGCCGTCGGCCTGGTGTCGGGTGGCTCGGCGGCGCTCGAGGCTGACGTGTTCGTGGGATCCGGCGGGCGGGGGTTCGACTCGTTCTTCGTCGTCTCCTTCGTGCTGGTCGCGGTCGCACTGCTGCTGGCACTGCTGGTCACGACGAGCACGTTGGCCGTGCACGCCGTGGAGTCGCTGGTGGACCGTCGACGGGTGCTCTCAGGGCTGGTTGCGGCCGGTGCTCCGGTCGCGGTCCTGCGGGACGCGCTGCGGCGGGAGGCGACCCTGACCGCCCTGCCACTCGCGACCGGCGGGGCCGTCCTGGGTGCCGTCGTGGTGACCGTACCCGCCGGAAACGCCATGACCGTGGCGTCGCTGCTCGTCACCGCTGGGCAGGTCGCGCTCACGATTGCCCTGACCTGGCTGGCCATCCGGGCCGCCGTCCGCTTCCTCGAGCCCTGGCTGCGCAGCGCGACGTCACCGGCCAACCTGCGCACCGAGTAGCGGCGTCGATGCCAAACCGGGTGGCGGAGAGGGAGCGCGCTCAGGCCAGGCTCCGGCTGCTTGTGGCCGTACGACGGGCCGAGCGCTCGGCTGCGTCTCCCGAGGACGAAGTTGACGACGGATCTTTGCGCGACGACATTGGGAGCAGCGGAGGGTCGGCTCGTCGTCAACCGGCCGCCCTCGCGCCGAGGTGACGTCCTGGAGGTCCCCGTGGATCCGGGTCTCGGGGCGTTCGGTGAGCTGCCCGCGTGGCTCCGAGCCTCGGCGACGGCGCAGCGGTGCGGGCCGAGCTCGCGTCGGTCATTCCGGAGGCGCGAGCCGGCGTCCTGGACGTCCTGGCGTGCGAGGCCAGCAGGCTCCGGCTCAAGGGGGAGCACTGGGCGGGCCACTACGCCGTGACCGTCCGGCGTGGTGAAGACCCCGGGCCGCAGGTGATCCGGCTTAGCGGGACCACCGCAGCACCGGGCGAGGACGGGCCCGAGCCGTCGACCCCGCACGTCGCATTCGGCGACCCGGCGTGGCATGCCCGGCTCCCGGTCCTGGGTCTGACTCTGCGCACCGAGCCGCCGGACGCGGGCCTGCCTGCGCTGCCGGTGCTCACCCATCCCGAGCGCGCTCGAGACCTGCTCGAGCGGAGCATCCGGGGCGCCGGTCCGGGATACGACGGCTTCCGGCTGGTCGGCTGCGCGCCGAGGGTAGTGCGCTACAAGCCGGGCAGCCGCTGCACCGTGCTCTACCACCTGGACTATCCGCCGGAGCTGACCGGGCACAGCTGGCCCGAGGTCGTTGTGGCAAAGACCTACCACGGCGACAAGGGCCGAGTTGCATGGTCGGGCATGCGAGCGCTGTGGGAGTCGCCGATGGCATCCAGCGACGTGGCCATCGCCGAGCCATTGGCGTTCCTGGACGAGCTCAAGGTGCTAGTCCAGGGCCCGATCCGCGAGGAGACCACCCTCAAGGAGCTGATCCGCCGCTCGCTCGCCGAGTGGACCCCTGAGAGCAGGGCGGAGCTGTCCCGCGCCATCCGGCGAACGGCCGCCGGGCTGGCCGCCCTGCACGGGTGTGGGGTCCTCCATGGCGAGCTGGTGACGTGGGAGGACGAGCTGGCCGAGGTCCGCGAAATGGTCGACCGTGTCGCCGTCCGAGTCCCCACGCTGGCAGGGGCCGCCGAACCGACCCTGCGCCGCCTGGCCGAGCTAGCTGCGGTGGAGCCGGCCCAGCCGGCCCGCCCGGCCCACCGCAGCTTCCGCCCCGACCAGGTCCTGCTCGGCGGTGGAGAGGTCGGCTTCATCGACTTCGACGGGTTCTGCCAGGCCGAGCCGGCGCTGGACATCGCGCTGTTCCGGTCCAGTGCAAAGGAGCTCGGCTGGAGCCCAGCGCACACTGACATCCTCGCTGGCATCACCGACGAGTTCGTCGCCGAGTACGACCGGCATGGCCTGGTGTCGCGCCAGCGCGTCGCGCTGTGGGAGACCCTCGACCTGTTCACGCGGATTCTGCGCTGCTGGATCAAGGTGAAGCCGGAGAAGCTGCCCGCCGCGAAGGCCGCTCTCGAGACCGAGCTCGCCGCCCTTGCGCTCCCGATGCCGGGCTGACAACACCGACCATCCCTGTGGCACCTTGCCATACCAGGGAGTGCCAAGAATCAGCCGAAGTAGCTGTCAACCATCAGCCGAAGACGTGGCAAGCATCAGCCGACGCCTTGCGGGCTCTCGGCGCGCCCGGCAGGACTCGAACCTGCGACCAACGGATTAGAAGTCCGTCGCTCTATCCACTGAGCTACGGGCGCCTGTCGGGTCCACGGTACCGACCGCGGGGCGCCGGTCGCGGCGGCGCAGCACGGGCAGCAGTGGTGGTAGCCCCACCGGGACTGACCAGCCACCTCCCTCGGCGTACGGCCTGGCCTTTCGCACAGTGAACGTGCCGCAACCGCGGCGCACCGCCGACCTGGCCGGAGACCTCGGCCACTCCCAGGAGCCATCGATGGACGTGCTCGTCAGCCCCCGAGACCACCGAGACATCAGGCCCCGCGTCGCGAACCTCCCGCGGCCGGAACCGGTCGGTCGGTACGCGCGGCCGGCCCGGCGGGCCGAGAGCTACTACCGCAAGGGCGCCGGGCTCTCGGCGCTGCTGTCGGGCCTGCTCGTGTTCGTCAGCATCCTGATGATCCCCTTCGATGGCATCGGCACGGAGGGCTACCTGCGATCCAACGCCGAGCATCCCGACGCGATCCGGTGGGCCGCGGTGGTCCTGCACTACGGGTTCCTGCTGCTCGTACCGGCGTCCTTCGGCATGGCATACCTCTCCCGCCGCGGAGCCCGGCGGACGAGCAACCTCGGCTTGCTGCTGGCCGGCCTCGGGTCGGGCCTGTCGGGCTTGGTGGCGGTGGACTTCTACGACCTCGCACTCGCTACCACGCTGCCCATGGACCAGGCGGTCGAGGTACACGAAGCCGCGGGCGCCCTCGCTGGCGCCGCCCCCGCGTTCATCCAGGTGCCGTCCGTCTTCGGCACCCTGGTCGGGACCACGCTGTTGGCCATCGCGTTCCGCCGTGCGGGCTTCGGCGGGTGGACCGCGCCGGCCGCGATGCTCGTCGGATGGGTCGTGTTCCTGGTCGGCGCGCAGCACTTCGCGGCGGCGGCGGCCGGGACCGGGCTCATCGCCGTGGCGACCGCGCTCATCGGGGTCCGCATCCTCTACGCCTCGGACACCGAGTGGGAGACCGGCATCCCCGACTGACCCTCGACTGGACTCGGCGGCGTCGCCGGGGCGCGCCGGTGGGCGTCGCTCACGGCGGCGGATGCCGATCTACGCGAGGATTGCGCCGTGGCTCCCGGCGCCGACACCTCCGCGCTGCTCGTCGCCCTCGAGGGGCTCGGCGATCAGGTGGCCGAGCTGCGCCTGCCGCTCGAGGCCCCCGGGGCCGACAGGGGCCGCAGGCGGCGCCGCGAGATCGCCGACCAGCTCGAGGATTACCTGCTGCCGCGGCTGCGCCGCATCGACGCGCCGCTGCTCGCCGTGGTGGGCGGTCCTACGGGGGCCGGCAAGTCGACCCTGGTGAACACACTCGTCGGCCAGCGGGTGAGCGCGGCCGGGGTGCTGCGCCCGACCACCCGCTCGGCGGTCCTCGCCCATCATCCGGACGACGGTTGGTGGTTCGAGCAGCGGCGGGTGCTGCCCGGCCTGACCCGCGCGTCGGGGTCCAGCTCCGACGACCCCACCTCGCTGCGGCTGGCGCCGAGCCAGGCGATCCCGGCCGGCCTCGCGGTGCTGGACGCACCCGACATCGACTCGGTGGTGACGGCGAACCGCGAGCTCGCGACGCAGCTGCTGGCCGCCGCGGACATGTGGCTGTTCGTCACGACGGCGGCGCGCTATGCGGACGCCGTGCCGTGGGAGTTCCTCCGGGCGGCGGTGACCCGCGGAACGGCGGTCGCGGTGGTGCTCGACCGGGTCCCCCTGGAGGCAACCGACGAGGTGCGCAGCCACCTGGCGTCGATGCTGACCGAGCACGGCCTGGGCGGCGCCCCGTTGTTCGTGGTACCCGAGACGATGTCGTACGACGCGATGCTCCCGGCCGCGGCGGTCGACCCGATCCGGTCATGGCTGCGCGGGCTGGCCTCGGACGCCGGCCTACGAGCCGCGGTCGTGCGGCACACGCTGGACGGTGCCGTCCGATCCCTGAGCGCGCGGGTCTTCGAGCTGGCCGCGGCCGCGGACGAGCAGGCCGAACTGGTCGTCCGGCTGCGGCGGGTGGTGGACGAGGCGTACGACGGGGCCGCTGCCCACGTCGACTCCGCCAGCAGCGACGGATCCCTCCTGCGCGGCGAAGTCATGGCGCGCTGGCAGGAGTTCGTGGGGAGCGGCGAGCTGATGCGAGCCCTCGAGTCGCGGATCGGTCGGGTCCGCGACCGGGTCACGGCCGCGGTGCAGGGCAAGCCGGCGCCCGGTGCCGAGGTTGTCGAGGCGCTGGAGTCGGGCGTCGAAGCCCTGATCCGCTCGGCCGCCGACGAGGCCGCCGAGAAGGCGGGCACGGCGTGGCGCGAGGACCCCGCGGGTCGCGCGCTGCTCGGCGAGGACGACCTGCGGCGGAGCTCCCCGCAGCTCGCGGCGGACACGGCGCGTGCCGTGCGGGACTGGCAGTCCTACGTCCTCGACCTGGTGCGAAGCCAGGGGCAGGGAAAGCGGCGCACCGCGCGCTACCTCGCGTTCGGTGTGAACGGGCTCGGCCTGATGGTGATGATCGTGGTGTTCGCGCACACCGGCGGCCTGGTGGCGGGCGAGGTCGCAGTCGCCGGCGGTGCCTCGGCGCTGAGCCAGAAGATCCTCGAGGCCGTGCTCGGCGACCAGGCGGTGCGCTCGCTGGCCGAGAAGGCGCGTGCCGACCTCGCCCAGCGCGTCGCCGGGCTGCTCGAGTCGGAGCGGGCGCGCTTCACATCGCGCCTCGACGCTGCAGCAGTTCACGAGTCGGCTGGCCCAGCGCTTCGCGCCGTCGTACAGGATCTCGAGGACCTGCGGTGACCCCGCCGTGGACGTACGCGTGGCGCGCCCGCCCCGGCGAGGTCCCGGCGTGAGCCCGCGGATCAGGGGTCGGCACCGACGGTCCGACCTGCCCGGCATGCTCGTCGCCCTCGACGAGGCGGTCGCGTCCCTGGACGGGCGTGCCGACCCGGCGGTGCTCAAGCGCGCCCGCCGGGTGACCGACCGCGCGGGAGAGCGCCTTCGACTGTCGGGCGAGCACACCGTGGTGGCGCTCGCAGGGTCGACGGGCAGTGGGAAGTCGTCCCTGTTCAACGCCGTGTCCGGTGCAGACCTGTCTCCGGTCGGTGTCCGCCGACCGACGACGGCCAAGGCATTCGCAAGCGTGTGGGGCACCGAGGGTGCGGCACCCCTCGTGCAGTGGCTGGGAGTGCCGCGCCGGCAGACGACGTGGCGGCACTCCGGCGACGACCCCGCCACCCCGACGTCCGACGGTGAGCTCGACGGGCTCGTGCTGCTCGACCTGCCCGACCACGACTCGACCGTGGTCGAGCACCAGCACGAGGTGGACCGGCTGGTCGAGCTCGTCGACCTTCTGGTATGGGTCGTCGACCCGCAGAAGTACGCCGACCAGGTGCTGCACGAGCGCTACCTGAGACGCCTGTCGGCGCATGCGGCGGTGACCGTGGTCGTGCTCAACCAGGTCGACACGGTCAACCCGTTCGCGGCGGCGGAGTGCGCCGAGGACCTGCGCAAGCTGCTGGACGAGGACGGGCTCCGGCGATCCCGACTGCTGACGACGTCGGCGCGGACCGGTGTCGGGCTCGACGGCCTGCGCGCACTGCTCGTCGATGCTGTCGCTCGACGCCGAGCGCGCAACGACCGGTTGGTCGCGGACGTCGAGGACGTGGTCGAGGCCCTGACTCCTTTCGTCGCGGCGGACGAGGCCCGCGGTGCCGGCTCCGCCGAGCGGACGCGCCTGGTCGAGGCGC
>JBOGDX010000139.1:0-7199 GCA_050743225.1 Actinomycetes bacterium
GGCGCGTGGTTCGTGCCAGCGGTACCCGGGCCGGGAGCGGCCGCCCGTCGGATGGCGGTGCTGGTCGCGCCGGGCAACGGCGGGAACCGAGCCGGCCGGGCAGGCCTGGCGGAGGAGCTGCGGCGGCGCGGGCTCGCCGTACTCCTGATGGACTATCGCGGGTACGGCGGTAACCCCGGCAGCCCGAGCGAGGAGGGCCTGGCGCGCGACGCGATGGCCGCCGCGGATGCGCTGGAGGACCTGGGCTACCCGGCCGAGCGCACGATCTACTTCGGTGAGTCGCTTGGCAGCGGTGTCGCGGCGGCGCTGCAGGTGCGACGGCCGCCCGCCGGGATGGTGCTGCGGTCGCCGTTCACCGAGTTAGCGGACGTCGGGACCCGGCACTACCCATGGCTGCCGGTCCGACTGCTGCTGCGCGACCGGTTCCCCGTGGTGGACGACCTCGCCGACAGCGAGGTGCCGGTGACGGTTGTGTACGGCGACAGGGACTCGGTCGTGCCCACGGAGCTCAGCGCACGCGTAGCCGACGAAGCGCCGCTGCTGGTCGAGCGGATGGTGATTGCGGGCGCGGACCATAACGACGCCGTGATGTTCGGACCGCGGGTCGCGCAAGCCGTGGCACGTCTGGCCGACGAGGTCGGCTAGCTGGGGCGGGATCACCATTCCGCCAGCTCGGTCACCGAGGCCAAGACCGCGTCCGGCGACACGTCCCCGTCCAGATCAGCGGGGGGAGAACTTCCCGGTCCGAACGAGCACGCCGGTCATCCCCGCCCGATCTTCGGTTTCACCTCGGCTGCCTCGCTGCCTCAGGGCCAGCCTCGTTCGGGTTCATCTGGCTCGTCCTGTTAGCTTCGAGTGGACGTGGATTGCGCCCGCAGCTGCCTGGTGGCTCCGCGTCATAGGTGCGTGCCCCAATGCTTTGCTGCTTGCGGCGATCGAGTTGCGGCTCCGGAGCCGAGACGGGACGGCGCAAGTCCCAAGGTGACCCGGCGGACGATCGACCCGCGGCAAATGAGTAAGTCCCGTGACCGTTCGTAGGGTCCCGGCCAGTCGATTCCGGCGCGCTTTACGTCAGTCGCCGGCGTAGTGACAGCCTGCCAGTGATCCCGGAATCGGGCTTCATGCGGCAGAAGGCGTTGTTGTCGCTGTGGCGGGAACGACATGGGGAAGCGGCGACGCGCAGTACGGCACCGGAGGTGGACATGCGCCGTTTAGTGCAGTGGCATGCCTCGGCGTCGTGGGCCCGGCGGTTCGTCTACTACGCCGGCGTGGGAGGAGTGCTCTTCGGCGCGTTTCGGGGCTTGCAGGATGGCTGGCGAGCTGGCCTGCTGGCGGGAGCACTGTTCGGGCTGCTGGCTGGCATGATCTCTACGGTGCGCAGCGTGCGCCAGTTCCGGAGGCAGAGGTCCCAGGTGGGTTTGGAGCCTCGCGAAATGGTGGAGCTTGGCCTCAAGATCATGGATGGCGCGCCTCCGAAGTCGGCCACCGAGGCCGCCGCGCTCGCTCGTCTTGTGGCGTACCGGCGGAAGCTCAACCGGCGTGCTCGCTGGACGGTTACGGTGAGCGTCCTTCCGCTGGTTGCGTTCGGTGTGCTGGGGCTTGGTATCGGCGACGTCGTGATCGGCACGCTCCTGCTCGCCTTCTCCGGAACGCTGCTGGTGGTTGTCTTCCTGTCCCATCCCCGCGAGTCGGCTCGGCTCGACGCAATGGATGCCCTGCTGAACAGCTTCCCCGGCGACACGACGACTCGCCCCCATGGATGATGGCCAGGCGCTGGGGGAGGGCCTGCTAGTTGTATCGCGTGGAACTACTGCGCACCATCAGCGGCATGAGCGGGCGTCCCCGCCTCGTTACTTCGGGCTCTGGTATCACAGGCGACCAGGTGGGACCCTCGCGAACGTGAAGCCTTTCGATGAGGGGCAGGAGCGCGAGTTCCAGTACCAGCTGTCGCACAACCGCTTGGCAGGCTGGTCGCTTCAGCGACGGGTCGTACTGGCCGTGGCACTTGGTGTGGCCGCGGGTGCGTCCGTCGGCCTCATCGTCTGGCTCACCGGCGACCCGTGGATGGCTTTCACGGTGTGCGTCGCAGTCGGCTGCCTGCTGCTTCAGGTGCCTGCTGTCATATCGCCTGCACGAGCCACGCGTTGGTTCGTGTGGGCTATGCACCCTTCCGCCGAGGAGATGGAGCGCGGCGACCACAACAAGAACTGGCCGGGCTGACCGTGGTCGACGGACAGACGGCCACGTCAGAGCGCAGCCAGGCCCATCGCGGCGAGTGGGCCCGCTCATCGGCACGACCGAGCGGAACGCGGCATGTGCGGAAGGCGAATCACTTGTCGTCGAAGGGGGTATGCCGTGGAGTGCTGGCCACCGTCAGTCCCTTCGCGTGCCGTATTCGTCGCCAGAAGGGAGCGGTCAAGGCAGGCCCCTGGGGGGCACTGGGGCCGCGCCCGACCTACTGAGCGAGATGACCTTGAGCCGGAACCGCTTTGGACCAGCCCGTCTGCGAGACGTGGCGATACTCCTCGCAGCTTCGTTGCTGCTGGTTGTCGCCGACCGGTTCCTTACGGACGTGAGTTGGTGGCTGTGGGCAGGCATCTTTGTCGCATTCTTGTCCCGGGAGTTCACTAGGTTCCGCATGCGTCGGTTGGATGCCAAGTACGCCCCGAATCTGACTGGACGAGAATCCGAGGGCCGCAGAGACGACTAGCCGGAGCCAGGGCGCCAGCGTTTCCGCGGAAGGGCCCCGCGTGGATAGGCGCCGGAATCGATCCCGGACTCGCCAGCGAGGGCTCCGGCTGGGGCGGCATGATCGTAGATGTGTCTGATCCAGAAGTCTGGGCCTCCCTTTCAATGATCGCCCTAGTGGGCGGTGGAGTCCGTGCGGCGATTATTTGGTGGGCGCTGAGTCGGGACGAGGCTCAACCGCGGAACCGCAGTCGCCGGCTGGCATTGGTGATGACCGTGATCGCGGCCGCAGGCGCTGTCGGACTCGTTGTTACGTGGGCGGCAACCCGCGCGTAGCACCTACTATCGAGTGCTCGCAGAGCGGCATGAGCGTGTGTTCCGCTATCGCTCCGGAACCGGCTACTTGTTGACTTCCTTCACGGCTCGGGCCAGGCCAGGCTCGGTCGAGGTGTCCGGCGGGACGCTCGGGAACTGGCTGCCCGCTGCTTCGGTGGCGTGGCTCGTTAGTGGGCTGCGTTCTCGCTGGGCACCGTGTGGGGAGTGGCTCCAGAGGGGTCTGCTCGGCTCGAAGTAGCACTGCCCTCCTCACCGTCCGTTCGGTCAACGACAGGGAGGTAGTGATGGGTGAGGTGGTGATCGGTGTCGATCCGCACAAGCGGTCGAACACGATCGAGGTGCTCGACTCGGATGCGGTGGTGCTGGCGGCGGGCCGGTTCGGCACCGAGACGCAGGGCTACCGGTCGATGCTCGCGTTGGGTCGCCGGTCTCCGTCGCGGCGTTGGGCGGTGGAGGGCTGCAACGGGGTCGGCAAGCACCTGGCCCAGCGGCTGGTCGCCGACGGGGAGGCCGTGGTCGATGTGCCGGCCAAGCATGCCGCCCGGGTCCGGGTGTTCTCCACCGGCAATGGTCGTAAGACCGACCCGGTCGACGCGCACTCGGTCGCCCTGGCCGCGTTGCGTGCGGACCGGCTGAATGAGGTCCGCGGCGATGACGCGATGGTCGCGCTCAAGCTGCTCGCTGATCGCCGCGACGAGCTCGTCAGCGCGCGCACCCAGGCGGTCAACCGGCTGCACCGGTTGCTGACTGAACTCGTTGCCGGCGGGGCGAAACGGGACCTGTCCGCGACCCAGGCCCGAGCCCTGCTGGCGACCGTTCGGCCTCGGGACACGGTCGGACGGACCCGTCGGGCCCTGGCCGTCGAGCAGCTCGGCGAGGTCGCCGCGGCCGACCGCAAGCTCAAGGCGCTGGAGAAGCGGATCGCTGCCGCGGTCTCCGAGACGGGCACCGGGCTGACCGGGCTGTTCGGCGTCGGGGCGGTCGGGGCGGCCCGGATCCTCGGCGACGTCGGGCACGTGGCCCGGTTCCCGACCAAGGCACACTTCGCCAGCTGGACCGGCACCGCGCCGATCGACGCCTCCAGTGGCGACCAGGTCCGGCACCGGCTCTCCCGCGCCGGCAACCGCCGGCTCAACCACATGCTGCACATCATGGCCGTCGTGCAAGTCCGCTACGACACCGAGGGGCGGACCTACTACCTGCGCAAGCGAGCCGCCGGGAAGACCGCGCTGGAGGCGCTGCGCTGCCTCAAGCGACGACTCTCCGACGTCGTCTACCACCAGCTGGTCCTCGACGCGCGGGCGCGTGAAGCGGGCCCGGGAGGACACTCGGGGGCGACTACAGAATCCAGCGCGACTGGCCCAACCCCGGCAGCCAGCTCTTCGGAGAAGTCACTTCCCGGACCCGCCGAACGCCACGCTACGCCCGCCGATCCCCTGGCGTCTTGACACAGAGGGGAGCCACTATCGAGCGGTGAACGTCGACTCTGTAGACCCGAGAGACCAGACCGAAGAGGTCGATGAGCCTCGGTACCGCGTCTACTTCTGGCACGGCATGGACTCCGACGATTACGAGATCACCGGGGCCGACGTACACGAGGTCTTGGCCTGGGCTGATCGCAGCGCAGCAGACCGCACTTACTCGCTTTGGGCGTGTCTCCCGGCGCGCGACTACGTGGGCATCAACCTTGTTCGCTTGGCTGGTTGGGATCCGCCGGCGGGGGACGTTGGCCGCCCTCCACATGCCATCACCGTGCCAACGGTCGGCGTCGGGTAGGTGCCGCTACGGGATGCGTTCCCGCGCCTCCGTCATGGCGCGCCGGAGCGCCTCTGCCGCTGTGTGACCTAGCACGGTGAAGTCGTTGTCCCGGATGTCGCCCTCGAAACGGACGTACCAACGCTCTGCATTGCCGACGACGCCCGCCCAGTAACCCAGCTCGAACTCTGGCTTGAACCCGCCTGGAAAGGCGTCCGCCATCTCGACCATCTCACGGAGCGCGCTCATCGTGTCCTCGTCCACGAGCGGCACCCTACGACGCAAGACCTCCGACCGTATGTGCCGATCCTGAGCGAAGCGTCGGGCATGCTGCGTGCGTGGATGATTCCAGGAGACTGGCTGACAATGGCACCGTGCTGTCTTCGGACGTACACCCGGAGCTGTGGTTCGCGTCTTCCCACCGCCGGTGTGGTGGTGGTCGGGACTACCTGTTCGACAAGCACTGGCTTACCCACCCCGGCCGCATGGCCGCCTACTGTCCGCATGATGCAGAGTGGCCGGACTACCGGATCTCTCTGTCGGAGTTGCCGCGAGACCTGCCTCTGGCGACCCGCTACTGGGTTGCAGGCTTCCTGGCTGGGAACCTGCCACCAGCCCCTGTGGTCGACGATGACGACGACCCCGAGACACACGGTGGACGCGCAAGGCCGAGTTCTTCGGCCGCGAGGGCTGGTGGCCCGAGGATGACGACATCGATGAGGATGCCGAGCGATAGGCGCCGTTTCGGCCTATCCCCGGAAGGTGCCCGCCTCGATCTGGCTCACAATGGCTTCCGCCCGCTGGAATGCCTCAGCCGTCGTCGGCGCCTCCTCCTGGACGACGACCTCTCGGTCGTGCACCCGGGTCACGGTGACCATCGCTGCCTCGAAGTGGTGTGGACGCTGCACCTTGGCGAGTGCCCGGTTCACCAGCTGCAGCACTCGTCCGAACTTGAAGGGATCGTCGCTGTGACCAATCCAGACGGGACCGCTCCCGCCGCACGCCACCACGGCCTGGACGAAGTACTCCGTCCCTGCGGGATCGCGTGCGGCTTGAGCGAAGTGGTCACCTTCTCCCCTCAACGGTTGAGGTGCGCCCGGTCCGCTCACGGGGCAAGCATGCACCAGAGGCCCGCCGAGCGACCGCACGGTAGGTGCCGATACCGAGCGCCCGCCTCGCGGCATGAGCGCGCGGCCTGTAGGCGCTAGGCACAGACCCAGCAAGAGGTCGTTGCCGTTTGATTCTCTTAGCCGGGTCACCCGCCGTCGCTGAGAAGAAGCTTCTCCACCTCGGCGGGCAATTCCGATCCGTCCGGAGGGCCGGGGGCGAAGATCATCGAGGGGTTCTCGCTCGGAACAAGAAATGCGACCGCAGGATCGATACCGCGGATGGCAACCGCCTCGCGGAACTCTGGTTCAGCCTCTTCTCCCGCGCCGTCGCCGCACGTGACCGAGGGCACGCGACCAAGAGTGCGTCCTCGCGGAAGGGGCCTGGACGCCTCATACGGGTAGTATGTGGTCTCGCCACGGACGAAGCCGAGCGCGCATCCGCCGCCCTCCTCCGAGGCGTTCGCACAAGAGGTTGCGATTATCAGCATGGCTAGCGTTGACCCGAGGGACAGTACGCGCCGGGGATACCTCTTCTCGTCGCATTCCCGGGCAAGAGTCCGCCACGCGGTACGGACACCGAACATGATCGTGACCCCCGTTCATTGAATCGTGGCCCGTAGGCGTGGCCCGAAAGTTGTGCCCATCATGCACCGCCATGGCCCTCCTGAGAGCCCTTCGTAGATGTCGCAGCGGCCCCGTGTCGGAGGTCGCCACAGCCTGCCAGGTGGGCCGCTGACGCCTCCCCCGAACACGCGACCTGAATGCCTTCGCGGTTGCGGAGCCGGATGACGTCGGACTCGAACTCGGCGACCAGGGCCAGCACGTTGAACAGCAGCCTGCCGACCGCGTCGGTGGGGTCGTAAACCGACCCGCCCAGGCTTATAAGCCAGATGACCCCGCCGATCGCCGCGATCAACGCGAGCGCGAGAAGCCCTCACCGTGCCCAGCGTCGCCCCCGCAGGACGAACGCCGCGACCAAGTCGGCCGCAGGGGACAGCGCGACGACGGCACCGACCGCCTCCGCCACCAGCCGCCGCGGATTGCTGAACCCGCCGTCGAAGACGTGCAGCACCGGCCCGGCGATCAGCAGCTCGCTCAGGGCGAGCAGCACCGTGAAGTGTGCAGCAGCGCACGTGGGATTGCGAAAAAGCGAAGGCTCGGTCTGCATGCGCAGTGACACGACCGTGACCGGACAGCGGCATGAGCGGATGGCTGTTGCGGCAGCTATGGGCGTGGACTCTCCCTGGACGGGCGAGCAGGAACCTGATCGCCGCTGACGCCTGCCGCGCGGACGTCATCCAAGTGTTGGTC
>JBOGDX010000140.1:0-7191 GCA_050743225.1 Actinomycetes bacterium
CCTCAAGGACGGGGACCGCATCAGCGGCGCCGTGGGCTACACGCGCGAGAGCGGGACGTTCGTGGTCTTCGAGGCCCCGGCCGTGATCCTGGCGACCGGCGGCATCGGCAAGTCCTTCAAGGTGACGTCGAACTCATGGGAGTACACCGGCGACGGTCACGCGCTGGCCATGAAGGCCGGCGCGACGCTGCTCAACATGGAGTTCGTCCAGTTCCACCCGACCGGAATGGTCTGGCCCCCCAGCGTAAAGGGCATCCTCGTCACCGAGTCGGTGCGCGGTGACGGAGGGGTGCTGAAGAACTCCGACGGCAAGCGCTTCATGTTCGACTACGTCCCGGCCGTGTTCCGCAAGCAGTACGCGGAGACCGAACAAGAGGCCGACGGCTGGTACGAGGACCCGCAGAACAACCGGCGCCCGCCCGAGCTGCTGCCTCGCGACGAGGTCGCCCGGGCCATCAATTCCGAGGTGAAGGCCGGCCGCGGGTCGCCCGCGGGTGGCGTGTTCCTCGACATCGCCTCGCGGCTGCCCGCCGACGCGATCCGCCGGAAGCTGCCGTCGATGTACCACCAGTTCAAGGAGCTGGCCGACGTCGACATCACAGCGCAGCCGATGGAGGTCGGGCCGACCTGCCACTACGTCATGGGCGGGGTCGAGGTCGACCCGGACACCGCGGCCGCCGTCGTACCCGGGCTGTTCGCCGCCGGCGAGGTGTCCGGGGGCATGCACGGCTCCAACCGGCTGGGCGGCAACTCGCTGTCCGACCTGCTCGTGTTCGGCCGCCGGGCGGGTGCCGGCGCGGCGGCCTACGTCGACTCGCTCGGCCGGGCCCGTCCCCAGGTCAGGGACGAGGACGTCGATGCCGCACGGCGGAGCGCGGAGGCGCCGTTCGCCGCGTCCGGCGGTGAGAACCCGTACACCATCCACACCGACCTGCAGCAGACCATGAACGACCTGGTGGGCATCATCCGGACCGCCGACGAGATCGAGAAGGCGCTCAAGCTGCTGGAGGACTTGAGGGTCCGGGCCAAGAAGGTCAGTGTGCAGGGAGACAAGGTGTTCAACCCCGGTTGGCACCTGGCGCTGGACCTACCGAACATGCTCGTCGTGTCGGAGTGCATCGCGCGCTCCGCGCTGATCCGTGAGGAGTCCCGCGGCGGCCACACCCGCGACGACTTCCCGGGGATGAGCGCCGAGTGGCGCAAGGTCAACCTCGTGTGCCGGCCCTCCGGCGAGGGCGTGGAGGTGACCCAGCAGCCGCTGCCCGTGATGCCGCCGGAGCTGCTGGCGCTGTTCGACCGCGACGAGCTGAGCAAGTACATGACCGACGACGAGCTCGCGACGCTGCCCGAGGGGGCGAGGGCCTGATGGGGTACAACGCGCGATTCAAGGTCTGGCGCGGCGACAGCACCGACGGTGAGCTCGAGGACTTCACCGTCGAGGTCAACGAGGGTGAGGTCGTCCTCGACATCATCCACCGGCTGCAGGCGACCCAGGCTCCCGACCTCGCGGTCCGCTGGAACTGCAAGGCCGGCAAGTGCGGGTCGTGCAGCGCCGAGGTCAACGGGCGTCCAGGGCTGATGTGCATGACGCGGATGAGCACCTTCGCCGAGGACGAGGTCGTGTCCGTCACCCCGTTGCGAGCCTTCCCGGTCGTGAAGGACCTCGTCACCGACGTCTCGTTCAACTACGAGAAGGCCCGCCAGGTCCCGGCGTTCGCGCCACCGGACCTGGCGCCGGGTGAGTACCGGATGGACCAGCTCGACGTGGAGCGCAGCCAGGAGTTCCGCAAGTGCATCGAGTGCTTCCTGTGTCAGGACACCTGCCACGTCGTCCGCGACCACGAGGCGAACAAGACCGCCTTTGCCGGACCGCGCTTCTTCATCCGGCTGGCCGAGCTGGACATGCACCCGCTCGACGCCAGGGACCGCAAGCGCGAGTCGCAGGACGCCCACGGCCTGGGCATGTGCAACATCACGAAGTGCTGCACGGAGGTGTGCCCCGAGCACATCAAGATCACCGACAACGCGATCATCCCGATGAAGGAGCGCGTGGTCGACACGATGTACGACCCGCTGGTGTGGCTCGGGGCCAAGATCCCGCGCCGGTCGGCCGTGGCCGCCGCCCGCACGCTGCACTCCGGCGACGTCGAGGGCGCCGAGGCGAGGGCGCGGGAGCGGCTCACCGCCAAGCCCTCCGACCGGTCGGCTCTCACGACGCTGCGCAGGTCTCTGCACGCGCAGGGACGCTTCGCCGAGGCGGCGGAGGCGGCCCGGACACAGGTCGACCACGCCGGTCGCGCCGGCTCGGCGCGACTGGTCGCGCTGGGCGGGCTCGCCTGGGAGCTGCTCTGCGCCGTCGAGTCGGGACAGCTCGACCTCGACCTCGTCGAGGAAGACATCGCGACCGGCCTGCAGCAGGCACAGCGGCACGCCAGCACCGGAATGACGCTGGCCGGGACCCATGCACTGCACCACCTGGTGCACGGTCGGCTCGCCGAGGCCGTGGAACACGCCCGAGAGGCCATCGTGTGGGACCAGGAGAGGGCCGCACGTGCCGACGACCTCGTCACGCTGTCGGAGGCGCTTGCCGCTCTCGGTGACTCGGAGCAGGCCGCCTCAGCGCTCTCCGAGTCGCAGTGGCTGTGGCCCGACAACCCTCGACTGGCCGGCGTGCGCCTCAACCTCGAGGAGATGAACGTCCACAGCGGTTGACCGGGCGCGTCGTACCTGTCGTGCCGTGTTGCGCCCGCCCGTATGTGGGCGGGAGGCTGACCGCCATGCCGCGGGTCGATGTCGTCGTCGCGTCACCCGCGCACCCCGGCGCGGCCCGACAGTGGAACGAGGGCGCGGCCCGTTCGGACAGGGACTACCTCCTGTTCAGCACGGCCGACATGGTGGTCGAAGGCGCGGCGCTCGACCGGCTGACTGACTCGCTGGACGACACCGGTGCCGACGTTGCCGTGCTGGCTGACGGCTCGTCGCGGCTGGTCGCCGACCGGCCTCTGCACCGGACGCTCTGGCGCCGATCGTTCTGGGTCGAGCACTCCCTCCGTTTCGACGAGTCGCTGCCCGAGACGGCGGCGCGCCTGCTGCTCGTGACACGGGGGCACCTGCTCGCGTCCGCGGCCGACGTCCTGCCAGACCGACGCGCAACCGAGCCGGTGGGTGACGAAGCCCTCTCTCCCGGACCGGTGGCCGTGCTCGACCGCGTCACCGGACTGCTGCTCGTCAGCGAGCTGCTCGGCGCCGAGGGCAGGACGCGGCTCAAGGCGCGGCACGACACGGTGTGCGCGCGGGCGGAGCTGCCCGCGGCACTGCGCGTCCTGGACGAGGCGGATGACGAGCAGGCCCGTGCACTGATCGAGCTGGTGGGCCGCTTCCTCGGGCAGGCGACTCCCGCAGCGCTGGACCAGGCCGACGCCATCCACCGGCTCGCCTTCCACCTGGTCCGGCACGGGCACCCGGCCGAGCTGAGGGAGGTCGTGAAGTTCGAGAAGACCGGCGAGATCCGCACGACGCGCGCCAAGCGGAGGTGGCGCACGTACTACGGGGACTACCCCTACTACAACGACTCGCGGCTGCGCATCCCGCGCGACGTCTTCCGCCTCGTGCGGGAGCTGCGGCTGCGCGCCCGTGTCGAGGACGTGCGCTGGGAGGCCGAGCACCTCGTCGTCGAGGGCTACGCCTACGTGGCGCTCACCGATGCTGCCCGCCGCACATCGAGCCGGCTGACGCTCACCCTCGTGCCCCGCGACGGCGAGGGGGTCGGCGAGGGTGTCGGCGAGGGTGTCATCGAGCTGGCCGCGGAGCGCGTCCACCGGCCGGACGTGACCGCGCAGGCGAAGGAGGCACGCTACTGCTACGACTGGTCCGGGTTCCGCACGCGCATCCCGTTGTCGGCGCTGCCGCAGCGAGAGGGGGTGTGGGAGCTCAGGGCGGTTCTGCGGTGTCACGGCGTACGACGGGAAAGGCTGCTGACCCGGACGACCCCCGGACCGGCCCGATGGGCGGGATCGCGCGACGTCGGCCCGATGCGCGTGCTGACCCGGACCGAGCGGGGAGGCTTCGCCGTCGTAGTGCCTGCAGCGGCCGAGCAACCGCCGTCGCCCCCCGACACGGGGCCGCGGTTGTGCCAGGCGGCCTGGGACGGCGAGACGCTGCGCATGCAGTGCGTGCCGACCGGGCCGGCCGCCACGTCGTACGCCCTGGTTCTACAAGCCGTCGGCAGACGGGAAGTGCACAAGTTCCCGGCACGTTCGGCCGGCGACGTGGTGACGGCGGAGCTCACACCGGCCACCGTCGATACCCTCGCCGGACCCCTGCCCCTCGGCCAGGGCATGTGGGAGGTGCGCCTTGCCGAAGGCGATGGGCCGGCCGTGCCGCTCCTGCTCGACGGGAAGGTGGCCGCGGGGCCACCGCACGCAGGCATCGGCGGCAAGGACTTCACGCTGACCGAGAGTGACGGCCTTGCGGTGCTGGACGTGACCAGCGACCTGCCCGCACCGGACCGAGGACTGCCAGGTCAGTGGCGGCTTCAGACAGCGGCGTACCCGACGTACGTCGGGCAGGGACTGCGGCCGGCGGTGCTCTTCGAGAGCTACGAGGGCTCGCACTACGCCGACAACCCGCGGGCGATCCGCGAGGAGCTCGCCCGGCGCGACCACGACCTGGACGTGATGTGGGCGGTCGCCGACGGACAGACCCGCGTCCCGGATGGCACTGCCGTGGTCCGGCGGTTCAGCCGCGAGTGGTACGAGTCGCTGGCTCGCTCCCAGTTCGTCGTGATCCCCAACTACCGGCCCCTGGCGCCGTGGGTCACCAGCCATCCCGGCCAGGTGCTCTTGCAGACCTGGCACGGTGCGCCGTTCAAGCGCATCGGGTTCGACAACGAACGCGGCGAACGGTTCTCCCGGCGCGACTACCGGGGTCTGCTCGAGCGCGAGACATCCCGGTGGAACTACCTGCTGTCGCCGAGCCCGCCGAGCAGCCCGGTGCTGCGGGAGGCCTTCCGGTTCGATGGGGAGCTGCTCGAAACGGGCTACCCACGGACGGACCTGTTCCTGCGGCCGGACCGGGACGAGATCGCCCAGCTGGCGCGGAAACGGATCGGGCTGCCCGAGGGCGTGCGGGTCGTGCTCTATGCCCCCACCTACCGCGACCACCGCCGCCGCGGTGGGAACCGGTTCGTCCTCGACATGCAGCTCGATTACCGGCACGCCCGCGCGGCACTCGGCGAGGACCACGTCCTGCTCGTGCGCCGTCACCCGAAGGTCGTCGACTCGGTCCCGAGAGGCGAGGACGGCTTCGTGTACGACGTGTCCGGCTACCCGGACGCGGCGGAGCTGTTGCTCCTGGCCGACGTCCTCGTGACCGACTACTCCTCGCTGATGTTCGACTTCGCGGTGACCGGCCGGCCGATGCTCCTCTTCGCCTACGACCTCGACGACTACCGGGGACAGCTGCGCGGGTTCTACTTCGACATCGGCCGTGTCCCGGCCCCGATCTTGCGCACGTCGGGGGAGGTGGTCGACGCGCTGGGCGATATCAGTGCGGTCCGGGCATCGCACGACGGCGCGTACGAGGCGTTCCGGCGCGACTTCTGCCCCTGGGACGACGGGGGCGCCTCGGCGCGCGTGGTGTCGCGGGTGTTCGCGGGTCATGTCTCGGAGAGCCGTCAGGTGTGACATAGCGCGCAAATGGCAAGAGTCGCGCCGCGTCAGGCGTGCTGGTCGGCCCTGCGCACGACCTGGCTGAGCCCCAGCTGGGCCAGCACCTCCTGTCCGGAGGACAGCAGCGGGCCCGCCTCCGCGTCCCGGCCGCGATTCGCAAGCCAATGACCAAGGTCGATCTGGGCGCGTGCCAGCCAGTAGGGGTAGCCCAGCGCCGAGAACGCGGCGACCGCCGCCCGATGGTCGGCCTCAACCGCCTCGTCCGTCGCGAGCCCTGCCGAGCGGAGGGCGCGGAAGCGGGCGAGCTGGGCGCGCAGGTAGGGCGGCACGTGTCCGGGCGGCCGGTCCCCCACGATCGCGAGCAGCCGATCGGTCTCCTCGGCGCGGTTCAGCTCCAGGCTCGCTTCCACGGCGGTCGGCCACGCGACCCGGAACGTCTCTCGCCGCAGTCCGAGCTCGAACGTGTCCACGACCTGGCCCGCCAATTCGATGGCCTCGGCAGGCCGTCCCCCGGCGAGGTGCACTGCGGCGATCGCGGCCTGCCCGATCTGGCGGTCCTGCAGATCCTCGCCGGTCAGCCAGTCGGTGAGTGCCTCGACGTGCGTGGCCGCGGCAGCGGGATCCCCCCGCCAGGCCAGCAGGAGCGCAAGTCGGGCATGGACGTCGCCGAAGTTCCTGCCGGTCGCCATCGCCTCGGCCGTGGTCGCCTCCACTTGCGACCAGTCGCCGGTGAAGATCTGCTGCAGCCAGATGTTGCTGAGCAGGACCTGCTCGGAGCCTCGGTCGCCGAGCCGGCGGGCCAGGGCGAGGCCGTCCGTCGCCAGCTCGACCAGGCCGGGCCGGTCCGAGCCGAGCATCGAGTCGGTGAGGTTGCCGTAGGCGTCGAGGGCACCCGGGGAGTCTCCGGCGTCCAGCGCTACCTGCAACGCGAAGGTGTAGAGCGCGGCCGCCTCGATGTCGCGACCCTGCGACTGCAGGAACCCGCCCTTCGTCACCAGTCCGTTCGTGACCAGGTCGGGCATCGCCAGCGCCTCTCCAACGGCGAGCGCGTTGTCGAGCAGCGTCATGGTGGCGGCGTCCACGTTTCCCTGCATCCAGGTCAGCCGGCCCAGGCGCAGCGCGATCTCGGCGTAGGCAGCGTCCGGCTCTCCCTGGGCGAGGATGTCGTAGGCCTCGCGCAGCGCTGCCAGCGCCGCCACCGGTTCGGCGATCCGAGCAGACGCGCCGAGGCCCTGGAGCCGGACGGCGTCGCGTGCCCGACCAGCCGCGTCGTGTGCCGCGGCGGCGGATCGGAAGAGCTCGGCCGCGTCCTCGTCTCGCCGTGCCGTGCGGGCCATGACAGCGGCTTGCTCCAGCAGCCGGGCCGCCTCCAGCTCGTCGTCACTGAGACCCGCTGCGTCCCGAAACGCACGCAGAGCGATCTCTGGCGCGCCGAGACCCTTGGCCCGCTCGCCGGCACGGAGGCTGGCCTCGTAGGCGAGTGCTCGGACCTGCACGGCGTCCGGGTCGCCGACACCCGCGT